>DATGBV010000128.1:0-9853 GCA_035312485.1 Flavobacteriaceae bacterium
TTGAAATTCCAGATAAGTTTATAGTTGGTTACGGACTTGATTATAACGGATTAGGAAGAGATTTACCTGAAATATATCAATTAAAAACAACACAACACATGACAAACATTGTGCTATTTGGCCCTCCAGGTGCAGGAAAAGGAACACAAGCCAATTTTTTAAAAGAAAAATATAACCTTGTACATATATCCACAGGTGATGTATTTAGATACAATATAAAAAATGAAACAGCACTTGGTATGCTTGCCAAATCATACATGGATAAAGGCGAGTTAGTTCCTGATAAAGTAACCATTGATATGCTTAATGCAGAAGTTGAAAAGAACGCTGATGCTAATGGGTTTATTTTTGATGGTTTCCCTAGAACAGATGCTCAAGCTAAAGCTTTAGATGAATTAATGGATAGCAAAGACTCTATGATTAATGCCATGATTGCACTTGAGGTTGATGACGAGGTTTTAGTTGGCAGATTATTAGAAAGAGGAAAAACCAGTGGTAGACCAGATGATTCAGATGAATCCATTATCAGAAATAGAATTTCTGAATATTACAATAAAACAGCTATTTTGAAAGACTACTATTCTAAACAAGGAAAGTATTTTGGGGTTGATGGCATTGGTAGTATAGAAGAAATTACCGAACGCTTAAGTACTGTTATAGATAAACTTTAGAACTTCAATGAGTTTAAACTTTAAACTTTAAACTTAAAAACTTTAAACTCAAAAAATGACCGAAGGAAACTTTGTTGATTACGTAAAACTATATGTGTCTTCAGGAAATGGAGGTAAAGGCTCTTCACACTTACACCGCGAAAAATATATTGATAAAGGTGGACCAGATGGTGGAGATGGTGGTCGTGGAGGTCATGTCATTATAAGAGGAAATTTAAATCTGTGGACACTCTACACGTATAAATTCAAAAGACATTTTAAAGCCGGTCATGGAGAACATGGAAGCAAACAAAGAAGTACAGGTGCTGATGGTGAAGATGTTTATATGGATGTTCCGTTAGGAACCGTTATTCGTGACAAAGAAACTAATGAAATTATTTTTGAAATAACCGAAGATGGTGAGGAAAAAATAATTGCTGAAGGTGGAATGGGAGGACGTGGCAACTGGCATTTTAAAAGTTCTACCAACCAAACACCACGATACGCTCAACCTGGAATACCTGGAGTTGATCGCGAAATAATTTTAGAGCTTAAAGTATTGGCAGATGTTGGTTTGGTAGGGTTTCCAAATGCTGGAAAATCAACCTTGCTTTCTGTAGTAACGGCAGCAAAACCCAAAATTGCAGACTATGAGTTTACAACCCTTAAACCCAATTTGGGCATTGTAAAGTATAGAGACTATCAAACATTTGTTATAGCAGATATTCCGGGAATTATTGAAGGTGCAGCCGAAGGTAAAGGTCTTGGTCATTACTTCTTACGCCATATAGAGCGCAATGCAGTGTTGTTATTCTTAATTCCTGCTGATGCTGATGACATAGGAAAACAATACGATATTTTGTTGGATGAACTGAAAAGATACAATCCGGAAATTCTTGATAAAGAACGATTTATTGCTATTTCAAAAAGTGATATGTTGGATGATGAATTAAAAGCAGAACTAAAAGCAGAACTTAACGAAACACTTCCTGTAAAATATATGTTTATTTCTTCGGTTGCACAACAAGGGCTTACAGAGTTAAAAGATGTGCTTTGGAAAATGTTAAATGATTAGTTTCTACTTTTTAAAAATACTTGATGGAATAATTTTTGATTAACTTTATATTAAAATTGTTTGTTATGAAAAAGTTTCAAATTTTAATTTTAGGATTGATTATTTCTGCCTGTTCACCAATTCGTGTGAATTACGATTTCGAAAAAACCACAGATTTTTCAGTTTACAAAACCTACAACTATTATATTGATATGCAAACAGGACTAAATGAGTTGGATAATAAACGTTTGTTTCATGCTATTGAAAACCAACTTAATTTAAAAGGGATTTCTCTATCGGATAATCCAGATTTTTTAATCAATGTAAAAAGTAGTGAGTACCAAGAAACACAAAACAGCTCTGTTGGCGTTGGCGTTGGAGGAGGAGGCAGAAATGTTGGAGGAGGAGTTTCTATAGGTATTCCTATTGGACAATCCAATATTAATAGACAGATCATAATTGATTTTGTTGATGAAAATAAAAATGGACTTTTCTGGCAAGCCATTAGCGAAAGTAGCTTCAATCCGAATTCATCACCAGATGTTAAAGAACAAAAGTTGAATGAAATTGTTGCAAAAATATTTTCAGAATATCCGCCTAATCAATAATGAAATATAAAAAAAGGGGCTTGAAAAAGCCTCTTTTTTTATTAATATATTTCTTTTATTATGGATTATCCAGCTAATATAGCCTTGTATTTATCTTTATACCCAATGAGCATAATTATATTCAGAACTAAAAGAACCAAAGCTGGTAGAATATTTGCTGGATCTAAAGTTGCATGATATAATACAGCATTTACCGAAACACTCATTAAGATTAAACTCATCAAGGCTCCATACTTATTGAGTAGTAGGGCTAAACCTGCAGCAACTTCAACAATGGCAACTAATGTAACTGTTTTTGTAGACATTAAAGCACCAAAGTAATTACCTGCTGCTTCAGACATGCCTTCTGGTGCAGGTAGAAAATTAAAAAATTTATTTAAGCCAAATAATAATAGAAAAAGAGCTAAAATAATTCTTAAGACCATAAATACTTTTGAATTCATAATTTTAATTTTTAGTTAATGATTAAAGATAAGGAATTATTTTAATCGATTAGTTTTATTCGTCGAATTGAGTTAGGCGAACTAACAACATTGAAACTTAATTAATTTAATTAGAAATTTTAATTTTGTTTATTCGGCTTTTATAAATATGAAATCGTTAATAATACTTTTATGTTTCCCAATAACAATGTTTGGCCAATCATTGACTTTGGAAATACAACAGTATTTTGATTTAAAAGACTTTACTAAGGCTGAAAACAGACTTTTAGATTATTTAGAAGATAATCCAAATAATATTGAAGCAATTGAATTATTAGGTGATTTTTATGGGCATCAAAAAAAATGGAATAATGCTATAGAATCTTATAAAACTCTTGTTGATTCTGTACCTAACAATGCTAACTATCATTACAAATATGGCGGAGCACTTGGTATGAAGGCTCTTGAGGTTAATAAACTTAAAGCATTAACAATTATTGACGACGTTAAACAAGCTTTTTTAACAGCTGCTCATTTAGACCCAAATCACATAGATACACGTTGGGCTTTGGTAGAACTGTATATGAAACTACCTGGAATTATTGGAGGAAGTAAAAACAAATCTTTACAGTATGCCAATGAGCTTGAAGCTTTATCTAAAGTAGATGGATATTTAGCTAAAGGCTATATTCATGAATATGATGATGAACTAGAACAAGCCGAAATTTATTATAAAAAAGCTTTACATGTTGGTAACTCTAAAACCGGTTATATTAAATTGTCAGACTTTTATTTAAATCAGGATAAGCAAGATGAGGCTATACACGTTTTAAAAGAAGGTTATGCAAAACTAAATGATGAAGAATTCCTAAAAAGAATAACAGAAATTACAAAATAAACTTTCGAGAAAGCATTATAAAACAAGTATATTTACCATCATAAATTAGTTCAATGAATGTACATTTTATAGCAATTGGTGGTGCAGCCATGCACAATCTTGCCATAGCATTGCATAATAAAGGTTATCAAGTTACAGGAAGTGATGATACCATTTTTGATCCTTCAAAATCTCGACTGGAAGCCAAAGGATTATTACCTGAAACTTTTGGTTGGTTTCCTGAAAAAATTACAAAAAGGTTGGATGCTGTTGTGTTGGGCATGCATGCCAAAGCTGATAATCCAGAGTTATTGAGAGCACAGGAATTAGGTTTAAAAATTTACAGTTATCCAGAATTTCTTTACGAACAAAGTAAACATAAAACACGAGTTGTAATAGGAGGAAGCCATGGCAAAACCACTATAACTTCTATGATTCTTCATGTGATGCATTATCATAATAAAGAGGTTGATTATATGGTTGGTGCTCAATTGGAAGGTTTTGATGTTATGGTAAAACTGACCGAAGACAATGATTTCATAGTTCTTGAAGGCGATGAATATTTAAGCTCTCCAATAGACAGACGTCCAAAGTTCCATTTGTACAAACCAAATATTGCCTTATTGAGTGGTATTGCTTGGGATCACATTAATGTATTTCCAACTTATGAGAATTATGTTGAGCAGTTCAGCATTTTTGTAGATAGTATAGTAAAAGGCGGAAGCATTACGTATAACGAAGAAGATGCAGAAGTAAAATGCGTTGTTGAAGCTTCAGAAAACACGATTAGAAAATTGCCTTACAACACACCAGAATATACTGTAGAAAACGGAGAGACACTTCTTGAAACACCTGAAGGGCCATTACCAATTGAAGTTTTTGGAAAGCATAATTTAAATAATCTTGCAGGAGCAAAGTGGATTTGTCAACACATGGGCATAGATGAAGACGATTTTTACGAAGCCATTGCAACTTTTAAAGGCGCAAGTAAAAGATTGGAAAAAATAGCAGAAAGTAAAACCAGTGTTGCTTATAAAGATTTTGCTCATTCACCAAGTAAAGTAGAAGCAACCACCAAAGCTGTAAAAGAACAATACCAAGAAAGAACATTAGTAGCTTGTTTAGAACTACATACTTATAGCAGTTTAAATGCTGAATTTTTAAAAGAATACAAAGGTGCTTTGGATGCTGCAGATGTTGCAGTTGTCTTTTATTCGCCTCATGCGGTAGAAATTAAAAAACTGGAAGAGGTAACACACGAGCAAATTGCTAATGCATTTCAAAGAGATGATTTAATTATTTACACCAATCCAGATGACTTTAAAAACTTCTTGTTTTCTCAAGATTTTAATAACAAAGCGTTGTTATTGATGAGTTCTGGTAATTATGGAGGATTGGATTTTGAGGAAGTTAAAAAACTGTTAGCTTAGCTTTTTAACAACTATATAGTTCTTAAAAGATTAAGAATTAGTATATTAATAGGTATTTTCTATGGATTTATTTAAGATAATAGATTCAAAAATTAGGTATTAAAAAATGTTACAAAAAATAACAATCAAAAAATTACAAATTCAATCACTCATCTTGATTTTACTCTTTTTAATGTTTGGTTGTTCAAACAAAAAGATTGAGGATGTTGCTGTTTCTAAAGATGGTGTCGAGATTAGCTTTGAGAAAAAGGGTAAAAGCAAACCAGCTATTATTTTTATTCATGGATGGACGAATCCTAGAACCATATGGGAAGATCAGGTAGAACATTTTTCAAAGAACTACACGGCCATAGCAATCGATCTTGCCGGATCCGGTAAGTCAGGTAATAATCGTACAAATTGGACAATTGAAGCATTTAGTAACGATGTAATAGCGGTTATTGATAAATTAAAACTTGATAAAGTGGTGTTGGTTGGATTTTCTATGGGAGCTTCTGTAGTTATTGAAACAACAAATCGGATACCTGATAAGGTTTTGGGAGTGGTCACCGTAGATGCTTTACAAAAGCCTGGAAGACAAGTTCCAAAAGAAATGATACCAGTTATTATAGATAGAATGATGTCCATGGAAAGAACTAATGAAAATTTGGTTGCAGGAGGATTCTATAAAAGAAATGAGGAAGCTTCTTTTGAAAGAATTACCAAAATATATGAAGGAGCCTCCACTATTGGCTGGAAAGAATCGTTGGAAAACGCAATTAGATGGATGAACAATAACCAAAAAACTTCTCTACAGAAGCTTCAGGTACCTTTTAGAGGTATTTTTTCTGATAAAGAACCCGTTGAAATTGACAGTATCAAAAAATATGTTCCTTCCTTTAAAGCGGATATTATACCTGAAACGGGACATCTTGTTTTTTGGGATGAACCTGAAAAATTCAATGAATTATTAGAAAAAGACATAAAGGAATTTTTGAAATAGATTTTTTGAAGATTAAAACACCTTATCCAAAAACGCTTTAATACTTTCTTGATTGGCTTTAATCAATTCTTTTCGTGCATTTTCTGTATCACGAGGTTTTTTGTCCTGTGAAAGTTTAAACTTACCTTCCCAATGGGTTATGGAAATTTCAAACATCTTGATATAATCCAGAAACTTTTCCATTTTTGGGTTATCAGGTTCTAAAACAAATTTATGTTCGGGTTCTTCCAGAAACTCGGTCATAATAATCAAAGATTTCTTTAAAGCTTCTTTGCTTTCAATGGCTTTAACAGTGCCTTTTAAATGTACTTTTATATAATTCCAGGTTGGTAAATGGTCTGTGGTATACACACTTGGCGATATATAACATTGAGGTCCGGAAAAAATAATGGTTATCGCTTTATTATCTTTTAGTAATTCAGCTTGAGGATTAAAAATATCAATATGTCCAATAAGCTTTCCGTCCGATTCTCTATAAATTAAAGGTAAATGCGTTACAAGTGGTTTATCATTTTTCACAGAAATGATCGTTGCTAATGGATAGGTTTTAAGAACCTCAATCATGTGCTCTTTAGTATCGTCTTGATGTATTTTTGGTGGATAATTCAAAATGCATATTAATTTATTGCTTGTGAAAATTACAATATTTATCTTTAACAAATGCACGAAAAACCATCTTCATTTTCTATAAAAAATTGGTCACAAGATGATCAGCCCAGAGAGAAACTTCGAGACAAAGGCAAAGATGCTTTAAGTGATGCCGAATTGGTAGCCATACTTATTGGCTCTGGAAGTAAAAATGAAAGTGCTGTAGATTTATGCAAACGCATTTTATCCAGTGTTGGTAATAATTTGAATGCACTTGGAAAATTATCTATTAAAGAACTTATGGAATTTAAAGGCATTGGCGAGGCCAAAGCCATAACTATTGCTGCTGCTATGGAGTTAGGTAGAAGGCGTAGAGGAGAAGAAGCTCTAGAACAAAAGAAAATAACATCCAGTATTTCTGTTTTTGAATTGATGCAACCTATCCTTGGCGAATTACCTCATGAGGAATTTTGGATTATTTACTTGAACAATTCTAACAAAGTGATTCAGAAAAACCAGTTAAGTAAAGGAGGTATCACAGGCACTTTGGTTGATGTGCGTTTGGTTCTTAAAAATGCACTTCAGGTTGGTGCCACAGGAATAATTTTGGTGCATAACCATCCTTCAGGAACATTAAAACCTAGTGAAGCTGATAAACAACTAACTCAAAAACTGAAGACTGCTTCGGAAAGTTTAGATATAAAAGTTTTAGACCATTTGATAGTAACAGAAAAAGCATACTTTAGCTTTGCAGACGAAAACTTGCTCTAAATGCTATTAGTTTACACGCATAAAATAACACCTCGCTTAAAATACACTTTTAAACAAGTCTGTACTAGAATTTTAGGTATTCCGGTGTCTTTTACCACAACGGTTGAAGAGTTTATAGCGCATAAAAGTTTAAAAATGTCTTATGCAAGACAGCCTTTGGGAAAAGAGATTTTTGTACGAAGCCATGATATATTATTTGAGCAAGGAATTACAGATATAGATATTCATGTACATCATTGGGATAATACAAAATGTTTTTTCTATAATGGAGACAAAAGCATTTTACCCTTTGATATTTTTGCTGCATCATTTTATTTGTTGAGTAGATATGAAGAATATTTACCACAAGTTAAAGACGCTTACGGAAGGTTTTTGGCAGCAGAAAGTATTGCCTATAAAAATAATTTTTTAGACCAACCAGTAGTTGATATTTGGGCTTATAAATTTAGAGACATTCTAAAAGAACATTATCCAAAATTTATTTTTCCAGAGAGGTCTTATAGTGTAAGACCTATTATAGATGTTCCTTGTGCATATAATTATAAACTTAAGGGTATTTTAAGAACTCTTGGAGGTACTTTTAAAGATTTGTCTGGTTTGAATTTAAGGAATTTATATGAACGTTACGCTGTTTTGTTTGGAATGAAACATGATCCTTTTGATACTTTTAAATATATCATAAATAAACAAAAGCAATATCAGTTTAAATTTCTTATCTTTTTTTTAATTGGTGATTATTCTACCTATGACAAAGGCATAAATTCCAATAAGAAAAAATTTGTGTCACTCATAAAGCAAATGGCAGATTATTGTAGAGTGGGTTTAAAAGCTTCTTATTTTGCTACAGATAATATTGATGTTTTGAAGAAGGAAAAAGTTAAAATGGAAGCTATTATAAACAACTCTTTGACCATATCTAGGCAGTCTTTTTCTAGGGTTAATTTACCAGAATCTTACAGAAACCTTGTAACTCTGGAAATTGCTGAAGATTATACCATGGGTTACGTAAACCATATTGGTTTTAGAGCTGGAACATGTACTCCTTTTTTATTTTATGATTTGGATTATGAGGTTCAAACACCTTTAAGGGTTAATTCGTTTCATTTAATGGATTTTGTTTTAATAAGTACTCAATCACTGCTTGACAAGAAAAAAGTAATGAACGAAATTATTCAGGTTATTAAACAGGTAAATGGTGAGTTTGTTCCTGTATTCCATAATTATACTTTTAGTGAAATTAGTCGTTGGAAAGGGTTTAAAGAGTTGTTTAATATTATTTTAGAATCGGTAAATGAAAATTAATGGCTTGACAGACGTTTTTTTTGATCTTGACCACACACTTTGGGATTTTGATAGAAACTCTGCACTTACTTTCGAAAAGATTTTTAAAATGAATAATCTCAATATTCATTTAGAATCCTTTTTACAACATTACGAGCCCATTAATCTTGGTTATTGGAAATTGTTTAGAGAAGAACAAATAGACAAAGCCTCTTTAAGGTTCAGAAGACTTGCTGATACTTTTGATAAATTGGATATTTCTGTGAGCGCTCCTATAATAGATAAACTTTCTGACGATTATATTGACCATCTTTCCTCTTTCAATCATTTGTTTGATGACACCATTCAAATTTTAGACTATTTAAGACCAAAATATAATCTTCACATTATTACCAACGGTTTTAAGGAAGTTCAGGAAGGAAAACTTCAAAACTCTAAAATCAATCACTATTTTGACACTGTTACAAATTCTGAAGAAGTTGGTGTAAAAAAGCCAAATCCAAAGGTTTTTAATTTTGCTTTAAATTTAGCCCAAGCTGATGTAGAAACAAGTATTATGATAGGAGATAATTATGAAGCCGATATTTTGGGTGCTTTAAACGTTGGGTTTAGAGTAATCCACTTTAATTATCATAGAGAAAAAATTGATCAAGATATTGATCAGATAAATAATTTGTTAGATTTAAAAACATATTTATAAATGATAATGCATATTTTTAGCATTATAAATTCAAAAATCATGATTAACAAAATAATTTTAGCCTTCACACTTTTTTTTACACTAACCTCAAGTTATGCTCAAGCAAACCTAAACGATTATAAATATGTTATTGTGCCAAATAAGTACGATTTTTTAAAGGAAGCAGATAAATATCAGCTGAATTCATTAACAAAATTTTTGTTCGAAAAAGAGGGTTTTACAGTCATAATGCAAGAAGATAATTACCCTAAAGATATGCAGAACAATAGATGTCTGTCTTTGAATTCTAATGTCATTAGTAGTTCAGGTATGTTTAAAACAAAGCTTCAAGTTGTACTTAAAGATTGTAATAACAATGTTGTATTTGAATCTAAAGTAGGTGAGACGCGCGAGAAAGATTATGCAAAAGCGCATCAATTGGCTTTGAGGGATGCTTTTACATCTTTTAATGAGGTGAATTATTCATACCAACCTAATGAAACTGCTATTG
>DATGBV010000129.1:0-3617 GCA_035312485.1 Flavobacteriaceae bacterium
CATCGTCTCGATAAATAGGTTCTCCGTTTTCTGCCAATTTACTCATATTACTTCTTTGTATTTCATTAAAAACCTCTTCAATTTTGTATTGCAGACCATGTTCTATAATAGTACCACATAAAATATAAAGCATATCACCCAAAGCATCGGCTACTTCAACAAGATCATTAGTATTGGCAGCATCTAAATACTCTTCATTTTCTTCTTTCATTAAATTGAAACGCAAAGTATTCTTTTCTAATCCCAAATCTGCTTTTGGTGTTTCATTATATCCTATTTTAAATGCGTGGTGAAATTGTTTTACGGCGTCTATCTTATCTTTCATTTATTAAATGGTTTTTAATTAAATTTGTATAAAAATAATTATATGTTCACAAAAGGACAATGGATTTTTGGAATTTTATTTTTTATTGCTTTTGTGATAATCATTGCCTATACCTATAGGAAAGATCTAAATATTCATAAACGTTATTATAAAGGCAGTATTTGGGTGCTGTTGGCTTTTATTTCTTTTATTCTTTTCATTGCTTTGCTCAAGTTTATTTTTAAATAGACAATATTCTATTTTTTGTTTTTTTCATTATCAACAATACGCAAATATTTAAGAGATACTTTAAAATTGATTATCTTTGAAATACTACTAATTCTAACAAAATGAAATTTATAAAATACCTATTATTTCTACTTCTAATCGCTATTATTGGAGTTGCAATTTATATTGCAGTACAACCCAACGAGTTTAGTGTAACACGATCAAGAACCATACAAGCACCTGCTTCAGTTATATACAATAATGTAATCGACTTTAAAAATTGGGAAGCTTGGTCTGCTTGGGTTGAAAAAAATCCAGACACAAAAATTATGTACCCAGAACTTACCACAGGTGTTGGTGGTTCTTATTCTTGGGAAGATGAAGATGGCATTGGTACTATGACAACCATAGATGCTGTTGAGAACCAATCCATCACCCAACATATGCAGTTTGAAGATTTTCCGCCTTCTGAAGTATCTTGGAAGTTTAATAACGATGAAAGCGGTTCAACAGATGTCACTTGGAGTATTTCTGGTAAAGATTTACCATTCATGTTTAAGATGTATTCAACCTTTACAGGTGGAATGGAAAAAAATATTGGTCCTGATTTTGAGCGTGGTCTTGAAAAATTAGACAGTGTCGCTTTAGAAAGCATGAAAGAATATAGTATTGTTATCAATGGAGAGACAACTCATAGTGGTGGTTTTTATCTTTATAGCACCACGTCTTGTAAGATTAGTGAGTTAGAGAGTAAAATGCAGGAAACATTTCCGAAAATTATTGGCTATACTACAGCAAACAATATTCAAATGGCAGGAGCTCCTTTTGTTTATTACCATAAATGGGATGAAGCCAACAATGCAGTTATTTTTTCCAGTTGTGTCCCAACTTCCAATCAAGTAATCACTACTACAGATAGTGATATTCTCACTGGGCAACTACAGCCTTTTAAAGCTGTTTATACAACACTTAAAGGTGATTATAACAACTTAAAAGAAGCTTGGGACAAAACCATGAAATACATTGTAGAATCTCAATTTGAATTTACAGAAAATGGTCCTATGCTCGAAGTTTACCAAACCGACCCTATGAGCACTCCAAATCCAGCCGATTGGATAACACAAATATATATTGCTGTAAAATAGATGAAACAACTCTTGCTTGTCTTTATTGGTGGTGGTTTTGGTAGCGTTTTACGTTATATTCTAGGTAAATATTTGAACAGTTCTGAAACAGGAATACCTTATGGTACGTTTGCTGCCAATATTTTAGGCAGTTTATTTATTGGTGTTATTCTGGGTCTTGCAGTAAAACACAATACGCTTTCTCAAAACCAAACCTTGTTATTAGCCACTGGTTTTTGTGGTGGTTTTACTACATTTTCAGCCTTTGCTTATGAGAACCATGTATTTTTAAAAGCTGGAGATTTTACAAGTTTTGCCATATATACCATCGGTAGTTTTATTATAGGTTTTTTAGCTGTGTTTTTGGGATTATATCTGGTTAAATAAATTTTAAGAAAATGAAAAAAATAGCATTACTCTCTTTTTTACTCTGTTTCTCATTTTTAAGCTATACACAAAATGAGTCCTCTCTAGATTTGGAGGCTTATTTTTCTGCAATTATCGTCAAAGATCTTGATGCCTCAATGAGCTGGTACACCAATGTATTAGGCTTTGAAGTATTGAGTAAAATTGAATCTGAAGAAAGAGGATTTAAACAGTCTAATCTTAAAAGAGATGACATATTAATAGAATTGATAGAATTAAACAATGCTGTTAGTGTTGAAGATGCTATACCAAACTACACCAACAAAACACGTATCAATGGTTTTTTTAAAATAGGATTTTTGGTTTCTGAATTTGATAAATGGATAGAACATTTAACCCAACACAACGTTGATTTTTACGGAAACGTAGTGAATGATCCAACATCAGGAAAAAGAATGATAATTATAACTGATCCTGATGGTAATAGGGTTCAGATTTTTGAAAAATAGAAAATACCTATTTGACTTTCTTAAATAAATAGCCGAACTTCGTTTACTTGTGCTGAACTTGCTTCAGTAACTACTGATATAAACAACCTGCTTTGAGCATTTCAACAAGCTCAATGTAACATTTGTCGAAATGTTAAAACAGATTTATATCAAAGCATTAGCGGCAATAAAATTACTGGATATGAAAAAGCAATTAATACTTCAACTTATAATCTATTTAGCTCCATTTATAATTTTTTCTCAAACTACCAATCAACCTATTATAGATATGCATATGCATGTCTATTCGGGTGAATTGAATATTCCAAACCCCAATACTGGAAAAATACTAGCAAAAAATGGCGAAGAACACCGCATCATGTCGTTGAAGTTCATGAAAAAATATAATGTTGTAATCGGTGCCGTTAGTGGAAATGGTGATCCTGATATTATATCTCAAGTGATAGACACTTGGAAAAGTGATACAGAACGACTAATACTTAAAGGCCTGTTTATAGGTAAAAAGGCGGGGTATCCACCAATTGATTTAGTCAGGGAATTGATTACTTCTGGCGAAATTGATTTTATTGGTGAATTAGGGTTTCAATATGATGGCCGTTCACCTTCTGATCCTGAATTTTTCAAATACTATGAATTAGCTCAAGAGTTGAATGTGCCTGTTGGTATACATACCGGTATGGGTGCTCCTGGAACACCTTATAATTGTTGTCCCAATTTCAGACTTAGTCTGGGTAATCCGTACTTGCTTGAAGATATGTTAGTAAAATTTCCGAAATTAAGAGTATGGGCCATGCATGCAGGGGGACAATTTCATAATGAAATGGTCACAATGATGAAAATGTACACTCAACTATATGTTGACATATCACCTTATACATGGCTTGATGCCGGAAATTCTGAACTGTTAGATAGGTTCTTAAAAATGGCTAAAGAACAAGGTATGCTCGATAGAGTTATGTTTGGGTCAGACCAAATGCTATGGCCAGAAACCATAGAGGTGGCAATAATTAGAGTAAAATCACTTGACTATTTAACTAATAAGGAAAAGGCTGATATATTATATAACAATGCCGCTAAGTTTCTTAG
>DATGBV010000130.1:0-2895 GCA_035312485.1 Flavobacteriaceae bacterium
CTATTACTCCCCAAATTAATAAAGCTATACTTAATGTTTTATTCCATTTATCCTTTTTGAAAAAAGCCAATCCATAAAATAGATTACCAATCGCAATAGCAAACATAAATAAGCCAAAAAGGGCATAAGCAAAATAGTTAAAACCTTCGATTTGAGTCAATATCAACCCTTCCCTTAATGACGTTTCAGCTATTTCAAGTTTCTTTCTCAATCCATTTAAGTAGAAGAGTTCTAAAAATTGCCGGAATATTTCCGTGAAGGCGAAAACGGTATAAAATATAAATCCTAAACCTACCAAGCCAATTTCTCTTTTAATCCAATTAAGAACACAGCCCACATGGTTACTAAAACAAAAAGGCAATGGGCAATAATTAGCCACTTACTAAAATTGTATTTGAAATTTTTATAGAGCTGTATTTCTTCATTAAAATCTAAATTTCGAAATTCAAAAATAGTAGAGTGAATCAGTAATGTTGTTATAACACTTAAAAATGCACATACAATTGCTAGCCTTATGATGTTCTTCAATTCCATACTTAACGGTCTTTCTTTCTGTAAACAAACTTCAATCCGCTCCAGTCTTCGTCAATTGCCGCTACTTTTACATCTACCAAGCCAATTGATAAAACAAATTCCCTAATTAAATCCCTGTTTAAATCGGTCTGTATTTTAGAGCTTCCTTTAGGCCAACTTACCCATAGTAATCCATCTTTTTTCATGGCGAATTTGTAATCTATTATAATGTCTTTTAGTTCGTTTGACCAAGTACAAAACAGGTGGATAAAATCAACTGATTGTGAACTGAAATCACCAACGATTTCAAAAGATTTTGGTAAATCTGTGAACAGATTGAAATAGTGGTCTGGATTATTATAAAGCACAATTTTATGACCCTCTTTTAATCCTAATTTTTTTGCTAATGGTGTTCCTGAATATCCTGCTGGCATAATTTATTTTTTAACGTGTTCCCCATTGCCAAAGACCAAAACCAACTTTTTTACTAACTGGATGTCCACAATATTTCAAGGAAATTACTATTTGACCTCTATGATGAGATTCGTGAGAAATCAAATAACATAAAAATGCCTGTGGATGTGGTTTAAACCCTTTGATTCTATTTTCTTTAAAACCCTTTTCCAACAATTTTTCAATAGCTGCACTTGATTCATTTAACCTACTTATTAAAAAAGGTTTATCAAGATTATCTTCCTTTTCTATTTTGTACATTTTATCAAATAAGTCTGGTGCTGCTTCTTTTAGCCACATCAACCTTACATTGTGTATATGGGCAAATTGTTCTCCAACAGTTCTTCCTTTGTCGGCTGTTTTATCTTTTAATTGTTCCTCATCTTCTATGGCTTCAATCAAATAGGTGTTTATTCTATTGTGTATTTGCCATGTTTCAATTATTAATTGTGCCATAGTTTTAGCTCTATTTAAGTTTTTTTTTGATATATCTAAAACACTCTAGTAAGTTAAGATTTAGACCTATTAATTCTTAAGATTGATTTTATTAAGTTCATCTCGCCATTTTGAGTATCCTTTATGGATTTTAAAGGCTATTTCCAAATGTTTCATACCTATTTCACTATTCCCCATTTCGATATTTATTTCTCCAAAATTACTATGAGCTAAAGGCGACCAAGGGTATTCACTTACATTCAGTTCAAAAATTTTCAATGCAGAGTTCATTACTTTATCCCTATATAGATTAATTCCTATTCTATCTAAAAGTTTTACATCAAACATAAATTCGTTGTACTGATTCTTTTTTAATTCATTATATATTTTTATTAGCTTATTTACATCATCTTTATAAATAATTAAATCATCAAATAAGTCTTTCTTTTCTTTATAGTTATTAATAATAGTAATTGCAGGATCAATACTTTCATTAAAGTTTTTATATGTTATAGGTGCTCTGAAATCTGGGAAGATTGCAGGTCTAGCATCCCATGCTTCTGAAGGTTTAATATGTAGTCTCGAATACCTAACAGTAATTTTTCTATTAGGTAATTGAATACGACCAATATCACCTACTAAATTTGGTTTGCCTCCTGTAGGTGAGCCGATAAATATGGCATTGGTTTCCCTATTTATTAAAGTGGCTAAAACACTAGCTGCAGAAAAAGTTTTGTTACCAATTAAAACAAACAATTTTTTGTTAGGATAAATTTGATCAATAGTAACAAATGCTCTGAATAGAGAGGAAGTGTTTGTAATACTGCCGCCGGAATTCATTCTTAAATCTAATACGATACTTGTAATTGAATCCGAAGCTGCATATTTAATAATTTGCTTCGAAAATGATTCTATTTTATCACGATCCTTATTTTGAATATCTGAAGAGTTTAATTGTATATAAAACAAATCGTTTACTTTTTCACTCCAGTATTTTCCTAAATCTGTGTTTAACCATAATGGTTTATCCTTAACACTTGTTGCAAAAAGAACATTATCTTGTAACAACATGTATTCTGATTTAGGAATGAAAGTAAGTTCAGCAGTTATTTCTTTCCCTTTAGGGTTTTCGAACAAGCATTTTACACTATTCGAAATTATTGGTACTCCAACAAATTTGAGTAAATCTGCATTTACAGCGTACTCACTAAACAGGTTTTTTTGTCCATACTTATTTTCATGAAGAATGAATTTTTTTATTAGACTGTACAATTGACCTATTTCAATTCCATCAATAGATTTTAACTTTAACCCGATGAGTTCTTTTCTCTTATCTATTGTATTTTTTACCACCAAAGCATTATCAAGGGATAATAAACTTAAAGGAATATACTCATGTTTTAAACTGTTATTAAAAGGTAGAAATAATCCAGTATGTCCATCATTTATTGTTGCTATGACTTTTTCTAATTCAAATAAAACTTCTTGATTAGT
>DATGBV010000131.1:0-3915 GCA_035312485.1 Flavobacteriaceae bacterium
AAATCAGTTACTGTGCCTGTAGATGTTCCTAACACAATAATATTTGCACCTGGCAGAGGTTGACTACTATCGTCAACGACACTTCCTGAAATAGTTGTTTGTGAGTAAGTTAACTCACAAATTAAAACCAAGAAAATAGAAAGAATTTTTTTCATTTTAATGAATTAAGTTAATTTTTGATGAGCAATATAAAAATTAAAAATGTTTATACAATATAATAAATTAAAAAAGTATGCGTGCATAATAAAATTTTTTAAATTCAAAAAAAGAATAAATTATTCTTAAAATAAGAATTGAAAATTATGAATTTAGCATATCAAATCATGATTAATTAAGTAATTTATAATATTGGTTAAAAGTACTCTTCTAATGAGATTATATGTCCGAGAACATATATGTTGAGTCCAGAAATATGTATTGTGGATAATTTAGGACATATTTAGTATAAAAAAACAAACTTGAATATTTCTAACAAATCCTTCAGATTGTAATTAAAGGATTTTAAGAAAAGTAGATTCAGATATGATAATAAAAAAATAAAGAAAGATAAAAATCTGTTACTCTACGGTAACAGATTTTGCTAAATTTCTAGGCTGATCCACATTTTTATTCAGCATAACAGCTATGTGATAGGAAAGTAACTGAAGCGGAATGGTTGTTAATAAAGGTGTAAGAGCTTCTAATGTTTCAGGAACTTCAATAATATGATCAACAAGCTCTTTTACAGATGTGTCTCCCTTGGTTACAACACCAATAATACGTCCTTTTCTTGATTTAATTTCTTGAATGTTACTTACTATTTTGTCATAATGCCCTTTCTTTGTTGCAATAACCACAACTGGCATTTGATCATCTATTAAAGCAATAGGCCCATGTTTCATTTCTGCTGCAGGATAACCTTCAGCATGTATGTATGAGATCTCTTTGAGTTTTAAAGCACCTTCCAGAGCTACCGGAAAATTGTAACCTCTTCCTAAATACAGGAAATTACGTGCATTTTTATAAGTATCTGCAATCATCTGTATATGTTGGTCAGACTTTAAGGCTTCAACAACTTTTTGAGGGATTAAATCTAACTCTTGCAGAAGATATCTATAATCAGTATTATTTATTTTACCAGTTTCTTTAGCAAGTTTTAAGGCTATAAGAGTCAAAACTGTAATTTGGGTTGTAAAAGCCTTTGTTGAAGCAACACCAATTTCTGGACCAGCATGTGTATATGCACCAGCATGGGTTTCTCGTGCAATTGAAGAACCTACAACATTACAAACACCAAAAACAAAAGCTCCTTTTGATTTGGCTAACTTTATAGCAGCCAAAGTGTCTGCAGTTTCTCCAGATTGTGAGATAGCAATAACTACATCCTTTTCTGTAATAACAGGATTTCGATACCTAAACTCTGAAGCATATTCAACTTCTACAGGAATTCTGGCCAGATCTTCAAATATGTATTCTGCAACTAAACCTGCATGCCAAGATGTACCACAAGCAACAACAATTATTCTGTTTGCATTTAAAAATTTTTCAATATTATCATCAATACCAGACATTTTAATGATACCATCCTTAACACCAAGTCGACCTCTATAAGTGTCTTTGATAGCGTTAGGTTGCTCATAAATTTCTTTGAGCATAAAGTGGTCATAACCTCCTTTTTCAATTTGCTCAAGGTTAAGCTGAAGTTCCTGAACGTAAGGATCAACTAAAGAATCGTCCTTAATTTTTCTGACTTTAACATCTTTACCAAGCCTAACAATAGCCATTTCTTCATCTTCCAAATAAATTGCATTCTTGGTAAATTCTAAAAAGGGAGATGCATCACTTGCAATAAAAAACTCGTTCTCACCAATTCCTATTGCCAACGGACTCCCAAGTCTGGCTACAACAATTTCGTCAGGCTTATTTTTATCAAAAACAGCGATAGAGTATGCGCCAACAACTTGGTTTAAAGCAATTTGTACTGCCTTGCCTAGTTTTAACCCTTCGTTTATTTTTACATCTTCAATAAGATTAATTAAAACTTCTGTGTCAGTTTCAGATTTAAATTTATAGCCCCTTTTTATAAGCTCTTTTTTTAGGGCTTCATAATTTTCTATTATTCCGTTGTGAATTATAACTAAATCACCTGAATTTGAATAATGAGGATGTGCATTAATATCATTAGGGACACCATGTGTAGCCCATCTTGTGTGACCAATTGCTAAATTACCATCTTTGGTAATTTCGTTTTCTATTCTATCTTCTAAATCTGCAACTTTACCTTTGGTTTTAGATACCTTAAGGTTGCGACCATCAAATAGAGCAATTCCAGCACTGTCGTAGCCTCTATATTCCAGACGTTTTAAACCCTCAATAACAATTGGATAAGCTTCTCTGTGTCCGATATACCCGACAATTCCACACATATTTTATTAATTTGAGGGTTCTGTGTAAAAAATTTCCAAATATACTCTTTTGTCTTCTGGTGTGTTTTCGTTACTACCATATAGAATGGTTCCTTTGGGAGACAAAATAGATGCTGAAGGAACTACAGTAACTATTTCGTCATCAGCACCTTTAATTTTGCTATTTTGAATTGTGTTGACGTTTGCTGATACTACCAAACCTAATTTTGTGTTGGTAGAATCATTTAAAAGAATATTATTGATATATTCTGTGATTCTAAACTTAAACCTATAAGGAGAATCATTTTCATCATTTATTCTCTGTCCTAAATGAACAATTCTCGAACTAAACGGTTGTGTTTCATTAGCTGTTGGATCAATGTAATAATCTAAAATGGGACTGTTATTTTTTGCATCATACAAATAAACACGATCATATTTGTGATAGTCTTCATCTGGTGAATACATAGCTTCATCTTCGTAAAAAACTAAATTAGCTTCATTTATTAACCAATCATCCTTATGACTTTTAAATTCTTCCAATTGGTCAGGTATATTATTACCATCAAGGTCTGTATTACCAAAGAGATCTATAATTGCCATAGAGCCTTCACCACCTTTAAGATACAATTTTTCATCACCTAAATTACTATCTCCATCTTCAAGGGTAACATTAAAATTGTTTTCTAATGTATTAAAACGAATTCCACCAAAGGTCATTACGTATGTACCGGTATCTCTTTCACCTTCTGTTATTATGGAGTCATTAGAATAATAAATAGTTATGTTGGCAGAGGTTGAAGCCAGATTAAGCATTATTATGTTTCCTTCAGCAGATAATGGTTCTGCTTTAAAGTACACATTTCTAAAATAGTTTATAAAATTATTTTGGTTGCTTAATTCAGCATCATCTTGTTTGTCAATAATTGCTTCTTTCCAATATATTGTGTCTAATTTAACTCTTAAAGCAGGTGCTAATCTTTCATCTTCTTCATACTCTTCAGTGGTTTCGTTATACACATATTGCGGAATAGCATCACTACTTGGAGTGAATGATGGATTTTCATACAGAGTGTCTATAACATGACTGTTGAAATCTATGGTTGAGTTTGCATCAGAATAATAGTATTGAGGATCGTCAAACTCGGATTCTGGATCATAATTTCTTAAGAAATAATCTGTACGATAAACAGATAATTTTATTGGAGAGTCTCCATACAATGAATCATTAATTGAATATAAAGTATTACCATCATCATCTGGAGAATCGGCGGATACTTTACTATAATATGGAATGGATAAAACTACTGAATCAACCAATGCGTTTTCTCCAAAATCTACTGAATAAGATTGGGGCAAAATTTGTGTAACGATATTTGCCGTGGTACTACCATAAACAGGGTCATTATGGAATCCTAATAAATTAGAAGGCAAATTATTTGTTTGAACTGGGCCTAACTTTTTATTGTAGGAAGTAGCACTAAAAATTGCACTAGAAGTTACAAAATTTTTGCCACCTATTACGTCGCTT
>DATGBV010000132.1:0-27601 GCA_035312485.1 Flavobacteriaceae bacterium
TTCTTCTCTATCACTATCAAATGCTTCACTATATAAATGTGTATGTGTGTCTGTAATTGTCATTCTGCTAAAATAATTCTTTTTACATGATTATATTTGTATTAAACAAATGCTATGCAAACTTTACAGGAGTTTCTTCTAGAAAAAGGTTATACCAAGATTAAATTACATCTTACCAAAACAAATCATATTGAAATAAGAGCAACAATAAATGGTGTAAGAGGCGTGTTTATTTTAGATACAGGTGCATCCAGTTCTTGTGTTGGTCTAGATGCCATTGAGACTTTTAAACTAGATGCAAAAGACTCAGATGTAAAGGCTGCTGGTGCAGGCGCAACAGATATGCTAACTCAAATATCTAAAACAAACCGTTTAAAAATAGGTGCCTGGAAAAAAGATAAAGTTGCTTTGATTTTATTTAATCTAACACATGTTAATACAGCTTTAATTAATCACAATGCTACTCCAGTTGATGGTATTATTGGTGCAGATATCCTAAAAAAAGGATCAGCTGTGATAGATTATGAAAAAAAATATTTGTACTTAAAAAACTAATTTTAAGTTATAAAATGCTCATTTACAATATTATATGTTTTATAAAACTATTAAACTAACTGTACAACGTTAAAAAATTGTTATCAATCACAAAATACTTAAAATAAGTATTTTATTTAACGAGTACTTTTCTTACATTTACACTGCTATTAATTAGTTCTTAGGGAGAATTATTGAAAGCTCTTAAATTGAAAATAATTTAGAGCTTTCTTTTTTTTGTTTAGTTTTTACTGAAGAATAAAAAAAGCCCTGAATTAAAAAAACAGAGCTTCATATACTGAATTATAAAAATCTACAATTCCAACGCTTTTTTTATATCGTTATTCATTAGTAGTTCAATAGGATTTTCCAGCGCTTCTTTCACTGCAACTAAAAAACCAACACTCTCTTTACCATCTATAATTCTGTGGTCATAAGAAAGCGCCACGTACATAATAGGTCTAATTTCCACTTTCCCATCTACTGCCACTGGTCTTTCAACAATATTGTGCATCCCTAAAATTCCAGATTGTGGCGGATTTATAATAGGTGTAGATAACATGCTACCAAAAACACCACCATTAGAAATTGTAAACGTTCCGCCAGTCATTTCATCAACGGTTATCTGTCCATCACGAGCACGAATTGCTAGTCTTTTAACTTCAGATTCTACACCTCTAAAAGATAAATTCTCTGCATGCCTAATTACAGGAACCATTAAGCCTTTTGGGCCAGAAACTGCTATACTAATATCACAATAGTCATAGCTTATCATTTCCTTTCCATCTATCATTGAATTAACAGCTGGAAATTCTTTAAGTGCTCTTACAACAGCCAACGTGAAGAAAGACATGAACCCAAGACCAACATCATGCTTTTCTTTAAAGGTTTCTTTATATTCTTTCCTAATAGCAAAAATTGGAGACATGTCAACCTCATTAAAGGTTGTTAACATGGCTGTTTCATTTTTTGCTGAAACCAATCGTTCTGCAACTTTGCGACGTAACATGGACAATTTAGTACGTGTTTCCTTTCTGTCACCTCCTGGAATATCTGTACCCATTGATGGCACAGCCTTTACAGCATCTTCTTTGGTTATTCGACCATCTTTACCAGAACCATTTACCTGACTTGCATCAATTGACTTTTCTGCCAGAATCTTTTTTGCGGCAGGACTGGCAGTACCAGTTGCATATGTTGCTGGCGTTGTTGTTGCTTTAGCAGGTTCAGTTTTTGGAGATTCGGTCTTTTCTTCTTTTTTGATAGGTGTTTCCCCTTCAGGCTTTTCAGCACTGGTGTCTATTAAACAAACTACAGCTCCTACGGCAACTGCATCACCTTCTTCTGCTTTTAAAGTAATTGTTCCGCTTGCTTCAGCTGGAAGCTCAAGTGTTGCCTTATCACTATCTACTTCGGCTATGGCCTGGTCTTTTTCTACATAATCACCATCCTCTACCAACCATGTTGCGATTTCTACTTCCGCAATAGATTCGCCTGGCGAAGGAACTTTCATTTCTAAAATCATTATTTATAATTTTAATGTTATACTGAAAATTAATTCAGCTCTTATTTAATTATCATCAAAAACACTTTCGATAACGGCTTTTTGTCTGCTTTTATCTCTTGCACTTGAACCTGGTGCTGGAACCGAACTATATGGCCTTGAACAAACTTGTAATTTTACTAAATCCAATCGCTCTGACATAAAGCTCCAAGCTCCCATATTCTTTGGCTCTTCTTGAGCCCAAATATATTTATCTATATTTTTATATCTATCTAATATTTTTTGAATTTTTTCTGAATGAAGTGGAAACATCTGCTCTATCCTAATTAAGGCAACATCATCTCTTTCCAGTTCTTCTCGCCTAGCCAATAAATCGTAGTAAAATTTACCCGAACAGAAAACAAGTTTTGTTACTTTACTTGCATCTATATGATCATCTACAACCTCTTCAAAGTGACCATTTGCAAGTTCGTTTAAAGTAGATACTGCTTTTGGATGCCTCAATAAACTCTTTGGCGTAAAGACGATTAATGGTTTTCTGAAATTTCGTTTCATTTGCCGTCTTAACAAATGAAAGAAATTTGCAGGTGTTGTACAGTTTGCAACAACCATATTATCATTTGCACATAATTGTAAGTAACGCTCTATTCTAGCTGAAGAATGTTCTGACCCTTGCCCTTCATAACCATGAGGTAAGAGTACAACAATTCCGTTTTGAGCTTTCCATTTGTCTTCCGCTACAGAAAGGTACTGGTCAAAAATAATTTGTGCTCCATTACTAAAATCTCCAAATTGAGCTTCCCAAATAGTCAATGTGTTAGGATTTGCCATGGCATAACCATAGTCAAAACCAAGAACACCATATTCTGATAAAAATGAATTGTATATATACATCAATCCCTTATTATCAGGGTTGGTGTTTAATAAATTGATGCGTTCTTCTGAAATTTCATCTCTTAAAATAGCATGACGATGGCTAAATGTACCTCGTTCTACGTCTTGTCCTGAAATACGTACATCGAAAGCTTCTTCTAATAAACTACCATAAGCCAAAGTCTCTGCCATTCCCCAATCTAAAGTATCTGTTTCAAAAACCATTTTTTCTCTTCCTTCCAAAATACGTTCAGCTTTTCTTAAAAACTTAACTCCTTTTGGAACAGAAGAAACAATTTTAGCGATGTTTTTTAATTTTTCTATAGGATAAGAACTATCTTCAGGTTTCAACATTGCTTCCATGTTCTGTCTGGGAAAGTCTGTCCACCTCTCTTGCATAAACTCTCTAACTTTTGAAGATTCAAGCTCTTTTGCTTTATTGTATTCTGCCTCGAGCATTGCTTTAAAGTCTTCAGAAATCTTATTTGAATATGCTTTTTCAATAGTTCCTTCGGCAACTAATCTATCAGAATATATCTTAAATGGGTTAGGATGCTTTGCTATAGCACTATATAGTTTTGGTTGTGTAAAACGAGGTTCGTCTCCTTCGTTATGACCATATTTTCTATAACCTAATAAATCTATATAAACATCTTTTTTATAGCGCATTCTATAGTCTAATGCCATTTCTACTGCATGAACAACGGCCTCTGCATCATCAGAATTAACATGCAATACCGGAGATAATGTTACTTTGGCAACATCTGTACAATAGGTACTAGAACGTGCATCCAAATAGTTGGTTGTAAATCCGATTTGGTTATTTACAACAATATGAATGGTCCCTCCTGTTTTATAACCATTTAAACGGCTCATTTGAGCTACTTCATAGGCTATTCCTTGACCTGCAATGGCAGCATCTCCATGTACTAAAATTGGTAGTATTTTAGAATCATCTCCATTATAGTCTGTATCTATTTTTGCTCTGGTTATACCTTCGGCTACAGGACCTACTGTCTCTAAATGCGAAGGGTTTGGCACTAAATTCATTTTAATGGATTTCCCGTTTTGATAGGTTTTGTCTAACGTTAGTCCCAAATGATATTTTACATCACCATCAATATTTTCATCTTCAAAATCTTTGCCTTCAAACTCACTGAAGAGCTCATACATTGGTTTTCTAAATATATTTACCAGTGTGCTTAATCTACCGCGATGTGCCATTCCTAGAACACATTCTTTTACACCATATTTTTCTACCGAATAAAAAAGTGCATTACTTATTGCAGGTATTAATGATTCTCCTCCTTCTAAAGAAAATCTTTTTTGGCCAACATATTTAGTTTGCAAAAAGTTCTCGAAAGTAACAGCATGGTTTAATTTAGAAAGAATGTATTTTTTAGTCTCTACTGAAAATTTAGCATGATTATCATTGTCATTTAATTGATCTTGCCACCACTTTATAACTTCTGGGTTGCGTAGATACATATACTCAACACCTATAGAACTACAATAAATAGCATCAAGGTGTCTTATGATTTCTTTAAGCGATTGAGCACCAATTCCTAAAATTTCTCCTGCATTAAAAACAGTATCTAAATCTGATTGAGAAAGCCCGAAATTCTCTATATCTAAAGTTGGAGAATATTTTCGTCTATCGCGAACTGGGTTTGTTTTAGTAAATAAATGTCCTCTTGTTCTATAACCGTCAATAAGTTTTAAAACCTGAAATTCTTTTTGAACATATTCTGGGATTTGGGTTGAAACACCTTCAATGATTTCACCATCTAATCCGTAACTTTCACTACCAAAATCATAACCTTGGAAAAAAGCTCTCCAACTCGGTTCAACCGAGTCTGGATTTTCTAAATATTGTTCATATAAATCAGCAAAATATGCTGTATGGGCTGCGTTTAAGAAGGAGAATTTGTCCATAAATGTTTTAAAACTGAATCAATCAGGCAAAATTTATACAAAAGTACAACTTTTGGTAAAATTAGATATTGTTTTACTATTTTTATAAATGAATTTTTTAAATAAAAAACATAAAGAGAAAATAATAGTACTAAAATTGAAAATCAAGAATTATCTGGTTATAATATTCTGCTTGACAACTATATATGGTATTTCACAAAATACTTTTAGTAATAATGGTACCGATTTTTGGAATCATGTACGTTTTGGCGGTGCTATTGGATTAAGTTTTGGGAATGGCTTTTTTAGTGGCACTTTGGCTCCTAGTGCTATTTATCAATTTAATCCTCAAGTTGCTTTAGGTATTGGATTAAATGGCACTTACAATACAAGTAAAGATTTCTATAGATCTACAATTTTTGGAGCAAGTCTTATTAGCATGTTTAATCCTATAAATGAAATTCAATTATCCGCAGAATTTGAAGAACTAAATGTAAGTAGAAACTGGGATAGCAGAACTGGTTTTGAAGATCAGAACTATTGGTATCCTGCTTTATTTTTGGGTGCTGGTTTTAATAGCGGACATGTAACCTTGGGCATTAGATATGATATTCTATATGATAGAGATAAAAGTATTTACGCAGAACCATGGATACCTTTTGTGAGAGTTTATTTTTAAATTTAATTTTTTAATAATATTTCAATATCTTCTTCTAATAAGTCAACTTCATCTTTATTTAAAATATCATACAACCCTCTGATTTTCATAGACTTATCTAATAACACAACTTGACTTGTATGATAAAAAAATTTGTCTTCGCCATTCTTAATTTGCGCCAAATATAACGATGCTAACTTTTCTATGTTGTTTTTATTTGTTCTTAAAAACAACCTGTTTTGTCCTGATTTAATTTTTTTTGCATGAATATTTAAGGATTCAATGTCATCACTTTCTGGGTTAATAGTAAACGATAAAAAAATAACATCTTTTTCTTTATATTCTCTAGCTAAAGGTGTTAATTCGTTTTCCATTGCAGGACAAATTGTAGGGCAAGAAACAAAGAAGAAATTAATTAATTGAAGCTTATCACTAAAATTATAAAGATTTACCTTTTTATTTAAATGACTTCTAATGTCCATACCTTCTAATTCTTTTTTGACTTCTAAATTTTGAAATTTAGAACTAATTACTGGGATTTTTTTCGACTGATTTTGGTTACAAGAGATAACCCCTAGACATAATGCAAAATAGAATATTTTAAAATTTGATGATATCATTTAATTAATTGAATCCAATATTCTGTCTAATTTATAATCGTAAAAGTAAAGAAACATGCTCCCCATCATTTCTATTTCAGAATCAGTTGTATTATCAACTTCTTCAACTAATTCATATAGATGGTTAGGATAAAGCTTAATTCCTTTTTGGGAGGCGAAGGATGTTATTTTATCTAACCCTATTTTGTCTTTATAATTTGTTACCACAGATTTAAATAAGGTGGAGTCTATTGTTATATCTCTCAATGCTAGAGAATTAGCAAAAGGGTGCACATGAGAATTTATTTTGTGCAAAGTTACTATCGTATCTAGAGCAAGAAAACTTGTTATATTACTTCTATATATATGCTTGCCTGGTGGTACTTTCCAAAACGCAGTTATAGGTTGCCCTTGTTTATTTTTGCTATTAAGTCCATGATGTTCTCCTTCTAATATTACACATCTAACTTTATCATTTGTAATTTGGTTATCATAATCTATTTCATCGGTCAAGTCATAAGGTAAAGCTAAAACTGCATATCGCGTGTAAAGTGGTTTGAGTCTTTTTTCTTTATTTTTTTCAAACTTTATTTTAAAGTCATAATTAATAGTAAATAATGGATTTTTGTGATTTAAATTCAAAACCTGTCCTCCTAAAAGTATTTTTTCATTTGAAAAAATAGGAAATCCAAACCCTTCTGGGAATGAAAAGTCTAAATCACCTTTTGTAAGAGTAATTAATTGTGGTGCTTGATCGTTATTAATACGATCCTCCATTTGCATTCTTGCATAATGCTCTACCTCACTATGATAAAGATTTACATGACAAATAAAATCGCTAGATTTATTTTGTGTTTTCTGATTAGTATTAGCTCCAACTTCAAGTCCTGTAATCCAATAAATTTCATCTTCTCTATCATCTAATAAAAAAGTTTTATATGCTGTTGGCCCTAGCATAGAAGGATAAATTCCATCTACTAAAAGGGTTGATGAAGTGAAGTTAGCTACATATCCACCATCATTAGATTTAATAATAGATTTACTCCAATCAGGATTTAATAAATGTGTAGTATGAAGTATTTTTTGTTTAGCTATATTTCTTTTAACAGGAGGTAATGAATAATAGAATATCAATAATACAATTATAATTATACCTAAAATGATAATTAAAATTTTATATTTTGATACTTTAGTCATTAAGTAAAAGTACTAATTATAAAAATATTTGTGCCATACTTTTTGCCATTCCCTTTGTAAGATTAAAAAAGTAACCTGTTCAGATATTTCTAAAGTATCATTACTGGTCAATAGTTTAATTTTATGTTCAGATACATCAATGATGTAAAGCAAATTGAGATAATCAGTAAATTTTTCCTGAATGAGCTTGTTAATGGTTTCTTGTAAAATTAATTTTAGACTAGTGGGTAAAATATCTTCATTGAAAACTAAATCGATATTAGCTAAAACAAGATCTTTATTAAGTTGAATAATCAACTTTTTATATAAACCTAATCCTTTGGTTTGCTCTATTAAGCCATCAAAATTTCTAGGAATCTGCATTACATTGTTCTGGTCATTAAATTCTTGCCAAAATCTTTTAATATCTTCTTTTTCTTTTCGGAAATATTGATTGAATCCAATACTAAAAATGCCTTTTCAGTATAATTTTCAATCTCTTTTTGAGTTTCTTTTTCAGAATTGCTTAAAAGAAACAAACTTTTTACAGTTTCTATTTTGTCTTTTTTATCTTCAGGGTTTAATTGATATAAATGTTGTAATTGTGTCTTATTTTCTTGAGAAGACAACTCTAAAGATTTTAAATATAGATAGGTTTTTTTGTTTGCTATAATATCTCCGCCAACCTGTTTACCAAAAGTTTCAGGATTTCCAAAAGCATCCAAATAATCATCTTGTAACTGAAACGCTATACCTAAATTTTTTCCAAATTCATAAATATTGCCTTGATCATTTTGTGATGCTTTTGCAATAATAGCACCCATTTGCAAAGCCGCACCAACCAGCACAGCAGTTTTATATTCAATCATTTTAATGTACTCTGAAATAGTAACATTGTCTCTCACTTCAAAATCTATATCATACTGCTGACCTTCACAAACCTGTAAAGCTGTTTTACTAAACAGTTTTGCTAAAGATTGGAATGTTTCTGGCTCATAATTTTCAAACAATTTGTAGGCTAAAATCAGCATAGCATCACCAGACAAAATTCCCGTATTAATATCCCATTTCTCATGAACGGTTTCTTGACCTCTTCGCAAAGGTGCATCGTCCATAATGTCATCATGAATCAAGGAAAAATTATGAAACACTTCAATACTTAATGCAGCATCCAGTGCTACTTTATGGTCTGTGCCAAAAATTTCTGATGATAGCAGTGTTAAAACAGGACGCAACCGTTTACCACCTAAATTCAAGATATAATTTATAGGATTGTAAAGCGTATCTGGTGTTCTGTTTTTTGTAAACTCATTTAAATACTTTGAAAATGCCTCTTGGTAAAATTGTATGTTCTGCATCAAACAAAAATACTGCAATTGGATTTCTAACACAATTCTTTTTTAAATATTAAATTATTGTTAAAACTTTGGAAACTTTTTTTGTTTTTAAAGTTTCCTGTTGTAAATTTGCGCCTCATTATGAAAGAAGATATTATAAAAACTGCCATTGATTTGTTCTTAACCTATGGGTTTAAGAGTGTGACTATGGATGATATTGCCAATACCCTTGGTATGTCTAAAAAAACCATTTATCAATATTTTGACAATAAAACTGTATTAGTTGAAGAAGCTGTATTGTATTTGTTTCAATCAATTTCTAGTGGTATTGACGATATTCGCGATTTGGAAAAAAATCCAATTGAAGAAATTTTTGAAATCAAAAAGTTTTTACTGCTTAATCTAAAAGACGAAAAATCTTCACCTCAATATCAACTTCAAAAATATTACCCAAAGATTTATAACTCTTTAAAATCAAAGCAGTTTTGTGTTATGAAAGATTGTGTCACAAGCAATCTTGAACGAGGAATAAGGGATGGCTTATATAGAGAAGATATTGATGTTGAATTTATATCAAAAATTTATTTTAGTTGCATGATTGTTCTTAAAGACAAAGAATTATTTCCTTTAAATAATTCTTCCATGAATTATCTCATGAATAACTATTTAGAATATCATTTAAGAGGCATTTGTACACCTATAGGTCTTGAAATAATGCTAAAATTCACTAATCCAAATCAATCAAAAAAATGACTTATAGAATCTTATTGGTTTTTACTTTGTTCTTATCTTCTATGGTAATGTCTCAAGAAGCTTCTCAAAATTTTAGCTTACAAGAAGCCATAGATTTTGCATTAGAAAATAATCGGCAAGTAAAAAACGCAACTCTCGATATTGAAGCGGCCAAAAAACAAAAATGGGAAACAACAGCAACGGGTTTACCTCAAATAAATGCATCAATAGATTATCAAAATTTTCTTAAGCAACAAGTGTCACTTATCCCAGCAGAATTTTTTGGAGGAAATCCAGGTGAATTTGCTGAAGTTACATTTGGAACAAAACAAAGTGCATCAGCGTTTGCCACAGTAACTCAAAAAATATTTGATGGTTCATATCTTGTTGGTTTGCAATCGGCAAAAGTATATTTGGAAATATCTGAAAATGCAAAAGAAAAAACAGATCTTGAAGTAAGAAAAGCTGTTATAAATGCTTATGGCAATGTACTTTTGGCTGAAGAAAGTGTTGATATTTTGCAAAGAAATATTGCTGTAATCAGAAAAAATGTTGAAGAGACTACCAAGGTTTATGAAAACGGAATGGCAGAAGAAGAAAGTGTTGAACAACTTCAAATAACATTATCACTTCTAGAAAGTAGCTTAAGTAATACAGAACGTTTAAAAACACTTGCATACCAAATGTTTAATATAACTATTGGTTTAGATTTAACAGCAAATACAGAATTAACAGATTCATTGGAAACTCTAACAATTCAAAACATGGATCTTAAATTATTGGATGCTGAAGAAAATATTGAAAATACCATTGATTTTAAAATTGCAGAAAATGACAAGGTTTCAAAAGAGTTATTATTAAAACTTGCCAAAAGTAGGGCTCTACCTACGGTAGATGCTTTTATAAACGGTGGTTACTCCGGATATAATGAAAGTTTTAAGTTTCTTAATAAAGACCAAGATTGGTTTGGGTCTTCACTATTTGGCGTGAGCATGAATATTCCTATTTTCAGTTCTTTAGAAAGAAGTGCTGCAATACAACGCGCTCAAATTAATCTTGAAAAAGCAGAAACCGATCTTGAACTCGTAGAACAGCAATTAAGCTTTGAAATTACTACTGCAAAAAGTAACTATCAATATGCAATTGAAGAATATCAAAACAAAAAACAAAATCTTAATCTGGCAGAACGCATAGAACAAAAAAACCAAACCAAGTTTTTTGAAGGTATTGGCTCTAGTTTCGATTTACGCCAAGCCCAAACTCAACTCTATACAGCTCAAAGAGAGTATCTAGAATCTATGTTTAATGTTATTAGTACCAAGGCTGAATTAGAAACAGTTTTAAACACAGTTCAATTAAATTAAATCAATCAGAAAAAATAGATATGAAAAAAACACTTTCACTTTTAACCATAGCATTACTATTTGCTTCATGTGGAAATAAATCACAAACAATAGATGATATTATCGCATCAAAAGATAAAACAGCCATTGAAGCAAAGCGAAATGAACTTGTACAAACTCAACATAAAATAGCTGATGATTTGCAAAAAATTGAAGCGGAATTATCCAAACTTAATGGTAAAAAAAATCTGCCCATTGTAACAGCATTTTCCGTTGAAGAATCAGAGTTTAATCATTATCTGGAAATTCAAGGTAGTGTGAAAACAAAAGAAGACATTGTTTTATATGCAGAATTTTCAGGAACACTAACTAATGTTTTTGTAAAAGAAGGGCAACGTGTAAAAAAAGGTCAAATATTAGCCAAAATAGAAGATGGTGGATTAAGCCAACAATTGTCACAAGCTAGAACTCAAGAAGCCTTGGCAAAAACAACTTTTGAACGCCAAAAAAGGCTCTGGGAGCAAAAAATTGGTTCAGAATTACAATTTTTACAAGCAGAAGCTAATTATAAAGGGCAGCAAGATTTAGTAAGACAGCTCGAATCACAACTAAACAAAACATTAATCAAAGCACCTTTTGGAGGTATCATAGACAATGTTATCTCTGAACAAGGCTCTGTTGTTGTACCAGGTCAATCGCAAATCATTCATATTGTTAATCTAGACAATATGTATATTGAAGCAGAAGTTCCTGAAACTCATTTGCCTAACGTTACAAAAGGCAAAAAAGTAGAAGTGAATTTTCCCGTCCTAGGTAAAACAGTCGAAACTTCTATTCGACAAGTAGGCAATTTTATTAATCCAAATAATAGAGCATTTAAAATTGAAGTTGGTGTGCCTAATAAAAATGGAGAAATTAAGCCAAACTTAACCAGTAAGCTTAAAATTAATGACTACACAAACCCTAAAGCAATCTTGATCCCTCAAAGCATTATTTCAGAAAATGCTGATGGTGAACAATATGTCTTTGTGGTAGATAGTCTTGAAAACAACATCGGAAAAGCCAAAAAAGCAATTATCACAACTGGCAAAACACAAGGTGATTTTATAGAAGTGTTGTCTGGATTGGAAAATGGTAGTCAAGTCATTAAAGAAGGCGCAAGAAGTGTACAAGATCAGCAAGAAGTTGAAATTTCAAAGTAATACAAATGAGTAATAAATTATATAAAGAATTTAAGCCATCATCTTGGGCAATAGACAATAAAACGGTTGTTTATGTTATTGTTGCCATATTCTTATTTACTGGTATTTCGGCTTACTTTGGGCTACCTCGTGAAAGTTTTCCTGAAGTAAAAGAAACCAAAATTTATGTAAGCGCACCATATCCTGGGAATACAGCAGAAGATATAGAAAAATTGATTGTAGATCCTCTTGAGGACAAAATCAAGAACATTAGTAATGTGGTTGAAGTACTCTCAACTTCTCAAGAAGATTACGGAATGATTGTAGTCGAGTTTGATGAAAACATTACAGTTGAAGATGCCAAACAGCGCGTAAAAGATGAAGTAGACAGTGAAAAAGCATCCGAAGATTGGCCAACATTTAATAATGCCAAAGTAGAGCCAGACGTTTTTGATTTGAACTTTTCAGAAGAAATGCCAATACTAAACATTAACTTAACTGGTGATTATCCTGTAGATAAATTAAAAGAGTTTGCTGAATATCTTCAAGATGAAATTGAAGATCTAGAAGAAATTAAAGCTGCCGATATTCGTGGCGCTCAAGAAAAAGAAGTCGAAGTTGCAGTAAACATTTACAAAATGATGGCTGCCAAAGTAAGCTTCAATGATGTGATTTCTGCAATTCAAAATGGCAATGTTACCATGAGTGGCGGAAACCTCATAACAAGTGGACAACGCAGAACAATTAGGGTTATTGGTGAAATAGACAACCCTAAACAACTCGAAAATTTTGTTGTAAAATCAGATAATGGTGCTGTATACTTACGTGATATTGCAACAGTTTCTTTTATTGATGAAGACCATACTACTTTTGCAAGAGATTTTGGAAAAAATGTAGTTATGCTTGACGTTAAAAAACGAGCAGGTAAAAACATGGTAGCTGCAACAGATAAGATTTACCAAATCATTGAAGCATCACAAGAAAACAATCTTATCCCACAAAATGTAAACATTACTACTGCAAATGATCAATCTGAAATTACATTAAATCAAGTAGATGATTTGGTCAATAATATCATTTTTGGGATTATTCTCGTAACTACTGTTTTAATGTTTTTCCTTGGGTTTAGAAATGCGCTTTTTGTTGGTTTCGCTATTCCAATGTCAATGGTAATGGCCTTCATGATTGTAGAAATTTTAGGATATACCATGAATACTATGATTCTCTTTGGGCTCATTATGGGACTTGGCATGTTAGTGGATAACGGAATTGTACTGGTTGAAAACGTCTATCGCCTAATGGATAAAGAAGGTATGAGCAGAATTGAAGCAGCCAAAAAAGGAATTGGTGAAATTGCAATGCCAATTATTATTTCAACTTTAACAACCGTTGCTGCATTTATCCCTTTAGGAATGTGGCCTGGAATGATGGGAGAATTCATGATTTATTTCCCAATTACATTGTCAATTGTTTTAGGGTCTTCATTGTTTGTTGCTGTATTCATTAACTCTGTAATGGTATCTCAATTCATGCAAATTGAAGAAGATACTATACCTATGAAGAAATTAATTAGAATTTCTGTCATATTTGTTGTTTTAGGATTACTTATTTATTTTACTGCTGGTGTATATCGTGGCTTAGGCACCTTGCTCATTTTTAGTGCAGCTTTACTTTGGGGTTACAAATACGTAATTAAAGGTTTAACGCATACGTTTCAAGACAACTTTTTACCTCGATTGGAAAACTGGTACGAAAAGCGTTTAAGGGTTGCTTTAAAAGGAAGGATGCCTTACGTATATATTGGAGCAACTGTGCTCATTCTATTCATTTCCTTTATGGCCTTTGGAATATCTGTTGGAAGTCAACGAACCAAAATAGAATTTTTCCCAGACAATACGCCAAAACAGATTATGGTGTATATAGAATATCCTGAAGGCACAGCTATTGAAAAAACCAATGAGATTACAAAAGATATTGAAAATCGCGTTTACAAAATCATTAGAAGCGATAAATACACAAACTCTGATGACGACAGTAAAAACTTCCTGGTAGAATCTGTAGTATCTCAAGTTGGAGAAGGTGCAGGAAATCCATTTACAGATGGTGGCTCTATGGCCGAAATGCCTAATCGCGGTAAAATTACTGCTACAATGCGCGAATTTAAATTCCGTAGAGATGCCAATAATAACATTATTGATAGTGAAGAGTTACGAAAAGACATTCAAGATGCTTTAAAGGGTATTTATCCTGGTGTTTCTATTTCAGTTGAAAAAGATCCAGTTGGCCCACCAGCAGGTTACCCAATTAATATAGAAATTGAAGGGCAAGATTATAACCAATTAATTGTTATTGCTGAAAATATTAAGAAGTTTATTGATAGTAAAAATGTTCCGGGAATCGATCAATTAAAGATTGATGTAAATAGAGGAAAACCCGTTACAAAGGTTGATATTGATCGTGAAAAAGCTGGTGAATTAGGCGTTTCAGCCGGACAAATTGGCCAACAATTACGTAACTCACTATTTGGTGCTAAAGCTGGTGTTTATAAAAAAGATGGTGAAGATTATGACATTAATGTTAGATTCAATGAAGATTTAAGATATAATACAAGTGCTCTTTTTAATCAAAATATTATTTTTAGAGATCAAGCCTCTGGGCAATTAAAAGAAGTGCCTGTCTCTGCAGTTGCTAAACAAGTTAATACATCTTCTTTCAGCTCTATAAAACATCGCGATTATAAACGTGTAGTAACTGTTTATTCAGCATTGGCTCCTGGTTTTATTGATGCCAACGTTGTAGTAGATCAAATCAAAACTGAAATGGAATCTTATGGTGACACATATAGCGAATTGCCATGATGTTAAAATAGATTATACAGGACAACTTGAAGAACAAGCCAAAGAGCAAGCTTTCTTAAATAAAGCTTTACTAGCTGGATTAGGTTTGATTATGCTTATTTTGATTTTTCAGTTTGGTTCTGTCTCAAAACCTACAATAATTATGGGAGCTATCTTCTTAAGTTTTGCAGGTGTGTTTTTAGGATTGGTTGCAACAGGTTGGTCGTTTGTGATTATGATGACCATGATGGGAATTATTTCTTTAGCAGGAATAGTGGTAAACAATGGTGTAGTACTACTTGATTACACACAACTTTTAATAGATAGGAAAAGAGCCTCTATGGAAGGTATTGATGTTGCAGAACGTTTGCCAGTTGAAGATATTAAAGAAGCAATTGTTAAAGGTGGAAAAGCACGTTTACGCCCAGTTTTATTAACAGCTATCACGACTGTTTTTGGGTTAATTCCTTTAGCTATAGGATTTAATGTAGATTTCTTTTCACTATTCAATAATTTCAATCCCAATATTTACATTGGTGGTGACAATGTTGTTTTTTGGGGTCCATTGGCGTGGACAGTTATTTTTGGGTTACTATTTGCAACGTTCTTAACTTTAATTATTGTTCCAGTTCTATTCTTTTTAGTAAATAAGTTAAAACGGAAAATATTCTTGAGAAAGCAAATTAGTGTATAAATTTTTAAATCAATTATTTGTTTATAAAAAAGGAGAAGCAATTGCTTCTCCTTTTTTATTTGATAATGATATAACTTCCTTAAATTTGCACATCAATTTTTAACTATGTACAGAAGTCATAATTGTGGTGAATTAAGAACATCACACATTAATACAGAAGTAATATTATCAGGTTGGGTTCAGAAATCACGTGATAAAGGATTTATTGTTTGGGTAGATTTACGTGATCGTTATGGGATCACACAATTGGTCTTTGATGAAGAGCGTACTTCAAAAGCATTAATAGAACAGGCGCAAAAACTAGGTCGTGAATTTGTTATTCAGGTTAAAGGAACTGTGATTGAACGCGCTTCAAAAAACCCAAATATACAAACAGGAGATATTGAAATATTGGTTTCAGAACTAACTATTTTGAATTCTGCTTTGCTTCCTCCATTTACCATCGAAGACAAAACAGATGGTGGTGAAGATTTACGAATGAAATATCGCTATCTGGATATTCGTCGTAATCCTGTAAAAAACAATTTAATATTTCGTCATAAAGTCACTCAAGAAGTTAGAAACTACTTATCTAAAGAAGGTTTTATTGAAGTTGAAACACCTTATCTCATTAAATCTACACCTGAAGGTGCCAGAGATTTTGTTGTTCCAAGTAGAATGAATGAAGGACAATTTTATGCATTGCCACAATCACCCCAAACTTTCAAACAATTATTGATGGTTGGTGGCATGGATAAATATTTTCAAATTGTAAAATGCTTTAGAGACGAAGATTTACGTGCCGACAGACAACCAGAATTTACACAAATAGATTGTGAAATGGCATTTGTTGAACAGGAAGATATATTAAATGCTTTTGAAGGTTTAACGCGTCATTTACTTAAAGAAGTGAATGGTGTAGAAGTTGATAAATTTCCTAGAATGCTATATGATGATGCAATTCGCTTATATGGAAATGACAAACCAGATATTCGTTTCGGAATGCAATTTGGTGAACTCAATGAAGTTGCTCAACATAAAGATTTTAATGTTTTTAATAATGCCGAATTGGTAGTTGGTATTGCTGTTCCCGGCGGAAATAGTTTCACTAGAAAAGAAATTGACAAACTAACAGATTGGGTTAAGCGTCCACAAGTAGGTGCTTTAGGTATGGTGTATTGCAGATGTAATGATGATGGAAGCTTCAAATCTTCAGTAGATAAATTTTATGATCAATCAGATTTAACCAAATGGGCAGAAATTACTGGAGCTAAAGCTGGCGACTTAATATGTGTGCTTTCAGGAGAGAAAAATAAAGTTCGTTCACAATTAAGTGCTTTACGAATGGAATTAGCAGATCGTTTAGGTTTACGTAAACCTGACGAATTTGCACCACTTTGGGTAACTGATTTTCCACTTTTAGAATGGGATGAAGAAACTGAACGCTACCATGCTATGCACCATCCATTTACATCACCAAAACCTGGTCAATTAAAATTGTTGGAAACAAATCCAGGAGACGTTAAAGCCAATGCTTATGATTTAGTGTTAAATGGAAATGAAATAGGTGGTGGTTCTATTAGAATTCATGATAAAAAAACACAGGCATTGATGTTTGATTATTTAGGGTTTACAGAAGAAGAAGCAAAAGCACAATTCGGATTCTTAATGGATGCATTCCAATATGGTGCGCCTCCACATGGTGGTTTGGCTTTTGGTTTAGATAGATTAGTAGCCATTCTTGGAGGGCAAGAAACCATTCGCGATTTTATAGCATTTCCTAAAAACAATTCAGGACGAGACGTAATGATAGATGCTCCTGCTCCAATTGATGATGATCAACTTGAAGAATTAGGTTTAAAACTTAATCAAAAATCATAAATATTAAATCCTGCTATTGCAGGATTTTTTAGTAGTTTTAGTTTATGCCAGAACAATCAACATTAAAACGATTTTTAATATGGAGATATAAACATATCTCTCAAAAGAATTTTGTTTTTCTTTTAAGTATCATTATTGGTTTACTTGCTGGTTTAATTTCGGTTGTTATAAAAAATATCACTTTTGGTATTGAGTGGTTTTTAGACACTATAACTTTCTCTAACAACAGTTTTTATTTTATTTTTCCAATAATTGGTTTATGGTTGGTATATCTTTTTGTCAAGCATGTTTCTAAGCAACGCATTGAGCATGCTATTCCAAGTATTTTATTTTCACTATCAAAAAAAGATGGTTTACTTAAACGAAATAAAATTTATCTTCCATTGATTACAGCACCTATAACAGCTGGTTTTGGTGGTTCTGTTGGATTGTTAGGACCAGCCATTGCTTCAGCATCAGCAGTTAGTTCTAATATTGGTCAACTCTTTCATATTGATAGAAAAACTAGAACCCTTCTCATTAGCTGTGCAGCAGCAGGTGCAATTGCATCTATTTTTCAATCTCCAATTGCAGCCATTATTTTTGCCATTGAAGTCTTTAGTTTAGATCTTACTTTTGCATCACTTTTGCCATTACTACTAGCTTCGGTTTCGTCTGTTTTAACGTCTTATTTTTTTGTTGGAGATGGTGTTCTTTTTAATTTTGATGTGACAGATAAATTTGCTCTAAAAGACACTTTATTTTATATTGCTTTGGGTGTCGGCACAGGTATTGGCTCAATCTATTTCTACAAAATATATTTTGCTGTCTATGCCTTTTTTAATCGGTTTAAAACCAATGGACAAAAACTTATTGTCGGTGGTTTAGCTATTGGAATTATGCTATATTTTATTCCGCCTTTATATGGTGAAGGTTTTGGTTTTATAAATGATTTATTACACAATAATTATTTACATGCTTTAGGCAAAACACCATTCGATACGCATTTAGACAATATTTGGGTCATAATTGCTTTACTAATTGGTATAACAATTTTTAAAGCTATTGCTATGACTACTACTTTTGCAGCTGGTGGAGCTGGTGGTATTATTATTCCAACTTTAGTTATGGGCAGTGCTTTAGGAAATGTTGTTGCTAAAGTTATAAATAATTTAGGCTTGAACTTTCATGTTTCTGAAGCAAACTTCACACTTATTGGAATGGCAGGTCTTATTGCTGGAGTTCTTCATGCACCCTTAACCGCTATCTTTTTAATTGCTGAAATCACAGGTGGATATGAGCTGTTTGTTCCGCTAATGATTACGGTTTCTATGTCTTTTATTATTACTAAAAATGCTATTGAACATAACATATACACTAAAGAATTGGCTGAAAAAGGTAGCCTTTTAACTCATGATAAAGACCAAAGTGTATTAACACTTATGACTTTAGATAGTGTAATTGAAAAGAATTTTGTGGCATTGTATCCTGAAATGACTTTAGGTGCAATGTTGCATAAAGGGGTTGCTAAATCCAGTAGAAATTTGTTTCCAGTGATTAATGAAAATAAACAACTTGTTGGTATCATTTTGTTAGATCACATTAGAGAGATTATGTTTGACCAATCGCTTTACAATTCAACAACAGTAGAAACCTTTATGCAAAGTCCGCCAGATTTTATACAATATGAAGCAGATTCGATGAAAGTTGTAATGCACAAATTTCAAAATTCTGGAGCATGGAATCTTCCAGTTATAAGAAATGGAAAATATTATGGTTTTGTATCAAAATCTAAACTACTTACTGCATACCGAAGGGAACTGATTAATTTTACAAAATAGCATGAAATATATTATCGCTTTTTTTCTAATCATATCTTTAGGCAGTATTATAGCTGGTTTTATTCTGGATTTAGAATATTCAGAAAAACTTATTGGACTAGGTGTTGTTGGATTATTTGTAATTGTATTTCCTTTATTTTCATATTACAGATGGAAAGACAAAAGCCTAAAAGATTATATGATCAATCAAGAAAATCTTGATAAAATGCGAGAATTTAAAGACAAAAACTAGCTAATTTAAATTTCGGCGTTCAATAAAAAAACGTTTTAAAAGATTTGAGGCTACTTCCTCTAAAATGCCTCCTTTCATTTGGGTTTTGGGATGTAGTTTGGTTTTTAAATTAATACAACCTCTATTCACATCTCTTGCGCCATAAACAATATTGCTAATTTGACTCCAATACAATGCACCAGCACACATTTGGCAAGGTTCTATGGTCACATAAAGTGTGCAATTAATAAGATACTTTCCTCCCAAAAAATTCGCTGCTGCAGTAATCGCCTGCATTTCTGCATGAGCAGTAACGTCGTTTAAAGTTTCTGTTAGATTGTGTCCCCTGGCAATAACTTTATTATCTATAACAATAACTGCTCCTATTGGTATTTCGCCTTTATCATAAGCCATTTCAGCTTCATGAAGCGCTTTTTTCATAAAATAAGTATCGTCAAAAGGGTTTACCATGAAACAAAAATACGATTTCAACGCTTACAAATAATAATTATTTCAATCATATCGGTTTCAACTCGTACATTTGTATCCAATGAAAAAAAAATTAAAAGATATCAATTCACCTAACGATCTTCGTAAACTAAATCCAGAAGATTTACCACAACTTGCTCAAGAATTACGCGACTTCATCATCAATATTGTAGCAACAAAACAAGGACATCTTGGTGCTAGTTTAGGTGTTGTTGAGTTGACCATTGCATTACATTATGTGTTTAATACTCCAGAAGATTTATTGATTTGGGATGTTGGGCATCAAGCCTATGGCCACAAAATATTAACTGGCAGAAAAGAGATTTTTCATACCAACAGACAATTGGAAGGCATTAGTGGTTTCCCAAAACGAGATGAAAGTGAATTTGATCCTTTTGGTACTGGACACTCTTCAACCTCAATTTCGGCAGCATTAGGTATGGCCATTGCGTCTCAATTAAAAGGAGAAACCGAGAAGCAACATATAGCTGTTATTGGAGATGCTAGTATTGCAAGCGGAATAGCCTTCGAAGGCTTAAATCATGCTGGAGTTGCAGACACAAATCTTCTCGTAATTTTAAACGATAATGCTATAGGAATCGATCCAAGTGTTGGCGCATTAAAACAATATCTAACCAATGTGAAAAAAGGAACTCAAAAACAAGACAACATTTTTGAAGCCTTAAATTTTGACTATTCTGGACCAATTGATGGTCATGATATTGACAAAATCATTTTGGAGTTAAAAAGATTAAAAAAGGTAAAAGGCCCCAAGTTTTTGCATGTGATTACCACCAAAGGAAAAGGTCTAAAACAGGCTGAAGAAAATCAGGTTAAATATCATGCGCCTGGGAAATTCGACTCTAAAACTGGTGATTTAATTCTGAAAGTAGAATCAATTGAACCACCAAAATATCAAGATGTGTTTGGTTATACCATGGTTGAACTTGCAAAACAGAATAAAAATATTGTTGGAATAACTCCAGCCATGCCAACAGGAAGTTCTTTAAAATATATGATGGATGAAATACCTGATCGTGCTTTTGATGTTGGCATCGCAGAACAACATGCTGTTACACTTGCAGCTGGTATGGCAACACAAGGGCTTATTCCTTTTTGTAATATTTATTCCACCTTTTTACAACGTGCTTACGACCAAGTCATTCACGATGTGGCTTTACAAAACCTACCTGTGATTTTCTGTTTAGATCGTGCTGGTTTGGTTGGTGAAGATGGTGCTACACATCATGGTGCTTTTGATATGGCTCATTTAAGATGTATTCCTAACCTAACTATTTTTGCACCCAGAAATGAAATTGAATTAAGGAACATCATGTATACTGCTCAACTTGGTTTAAAAAGTCCTATTGCTATAAGGTATCCAAGAGGTAGAGGTGTTACTTTGGACTGGAAACAACCTTTTTCTAAAATTGAAATAGGTAAAAGTGTGCAATTAAAAAACGGAAAAGATCTTGCAATTTTAAGCATTGGCTCTATTGCCAAAAATGTGAATGAAGCTATTGAAGAATTAAACGTATCACATTACGATATGCGCTTTGTAAAACCTTTGGATGAAATATTATTGCATGAAATATTTGAAAAATATCAGCAAATAGTGACCATAGAAGATGGCGTAATTAAAGGCGGTTTTGGAGGTGCTATTTTAGAATTTGCTGCAGAAAGTGGTTATACAAATCCTATAAAAATATTAGGAATTCCAGACGCTTTTATTGAACATGGTAGTGTGGATGAACTCCAAAAATCTATACAATTAGATTCTGAAAGTATAAAAAAACAAATTATTAGTCTACTCTAATTTTGAGTATAATATTGATTTACTTCAGCTTCAGATGTGTTCTTACTGTTAGCCTCATTTATAGCTAGTAGACACGCAAAAGTCACAAAAAAAATAACTATTGCTCCAAGTAGATTTTTTTTCATTTTTGGTTAATTTATGATTTAAGGTGAAGTAAACATATTTAATTTATCGATTAAATACAAATTTATTCGATGAAACGCATAATGTGCCAAATTAGAAATCGAAGCCCTTAATCTTTTTGTAATTTAAAATGGCCTTGCTATCTGAAAGTAAAGACACGAAATGACAAACATCAAGCAATTGGTTATACAGGTTTTTGTGATCTGTATTTATTGTCTTTGGAAGTTGTTTTAAAATAAGTTTGTCATAATTTGATAATGTATTATTAAATTTATTTTGAACAGCAGTTATATAAACATCTAGTAATTTATTAATAACCTCATAACCAGCAATTTCTTTATCAATAACTTCTGTAGATTGATAAATATTTTCAATACTCATTTTAATAATATCATTTATTTGCGCTTCGTATTTGCTTTTATCCAACAACGCTGAATTAAATTCACCTTTTAAAATGGCTTCTTCATTTTTTATAAAAATATCTACAGCCTCAAAAATTAATGTATTGATTGCTAAAGCTCTTAAATAACTGACTCGATCTTGGGTATTTTTTAATTGGTGATACTTTTTAGTGTTTATGCTATCTCTAACCAAATTGATTAAATATTCAAGGGCAAATTCTTCTTGTATCAAACCTAGATTTATACCATCTTCAAAATCAATAATGGTGTAACAAATATCATCCGCAGCTTCAACTAAAAATGTTAATGGATGTCGTGAAAAACTTGCACTATCTCTTTTTCCTCTTACTATTAACCCTAACTCATTTGCAACTTCGGCAAATGCTTCCTTTTCACTTTGAAAAAAGCCATATTTTTTATCTGCTATATGCTTGGTAGGTTTTTTAGGTAAGGATTCTTTTGGGTACTTCATAAAAGCTCCAAGAGTCGCATAGCTTAAACGCAAACCTCCTTCTCTACCTTCTCTACTTTGCGTTAAAATCTTAAAGCCATTGGCATTACCTTCAAAATCACATAAGTCCTGATATTCCTTTTCAGTTAGTTTATCTTTTAATGCTTTCCCTTTTCCTGTTTTAAAAAATTCTCCAATAGCTTTTTCTCCAGAATGCCCAAAAGGTGGATTACCAATATCATGAGCCAAAGCAGCAGCTGCAACTATGGCTCCAAAGTCGTTTGCCTGATATCCATGAATACTTTGTAGATGTGGATGCTTTTGCAATAACTTTTGACCTACTTTTCTTCCAATCGAACGACCTACTACACTTACTTCTAAACTATGTGTCAACCGAGTATGAACAAAATCTGTTTTGGACAAAGGTACAACCTGTGTTTTGTCCTGTAAGCTTCTAAATTCGGAAGAAAAAATAATTCTATCGTAATCAACTTCAAAGCCTAAACGTGTTTCATCTTGCTCTTTTCTTATACGTTTATTTGTGTCTCCAAATCGTTTTAACGACAGTAATTGTTCCCAGTTCATAATTTAAATTTAAGCCTTGGCAAGATAAATAAATTCGTTAAAAATTGAATTGAATCTTGTTAACATTAAAGTAACATTTTAATGACAGTTGTTTAATGATTAGGTAACATCTTGAAAATAGTAATATCATTTATTTGTAATGTCTAAATTATCAGACCTTAATGAGAAAATTAATATTTCTTTTCGTATTACTAATTTCAGGCTTATGCTTCTCTCAAGGCAATGGAGCAATAGCTGGAATGGTTTTAGATGGCGAACTTAACAATACTCCTTTGACTCTAGCAAGTGTATCTTTAGAAGGCACATCTCTCACGTCAACCTCTGATGAAAATGGCTATTTTTATTTTGAAAACTTAGAAAGCGGCTCATACACATTAGTATTCAGTTTTGTTGGTTACAAATCCAAGAAATTAGAAGTTCAAGTAACACAAAATAAACAAACTAAAGTTGCTACTTCACTTATAGCAAGTAGTATTTCCCTAAATGATCTTGCATCATTAATTAGTAGTACTGCAAAAAAAGAGGACAAGGCTTCTCTTTAATCCTCGAAAATATTAAAAGATTCTTTAGTATTATTTTGGTTTAGCAACTATTCTCAAACCTCATTTACTTTGAATGTTAATTTGTTACAATCTAATGTTAAATTAATGTTTTCAGATTTCATTTTTAGAAGTATTCTGTTAACCTTTAAATAACTTTTTCATTACTGTTCTTTAATTCTTAGATAACATCTTGTTTACAGTATGTGTCTTTCTTTGTGCCAAGTTTTTAAACAGGAAAATGAAAAAATTCATACTACTATTTTCAATATTCATAACTTCACTTTTACAAGCTCAAAGCACTGGTTCGATTGTTGGAAAATTAATAGATAAAGAATATAATAATGAACCTCTAGCTTTTGCTAATGTTCTAATCAAAAGTACTACCACAGGAACAACTTCAGATATAGATGGTCTTTATGCATTTAACGATTTAGAAGTTGGACAATACACTTTAATTTTCAGTTTTGTAGGTTATGAAACTGTTGAGATAGAAGCAATTGTTGAAGCAGGCAAAGTCACCGAGATAAATGTCCCAATGGGTGCAAGTGCCGCTTCATTAGATGAGGTCGTTATTACTACCACGACAAAAAGGGAAAGCGAAGTAGCCCTTTTATTAGAACAAAAAAAAGCCGTTGAAATTAAGCAAAGTATTGGTGCAGAAGAGCTATCAAGAAAAGGAGTTAGTGATGCTGCAGAAGCTGTTTCAAAAATTTCAGGTATTTCAAAGCAAGAAGGATCCAGCAATGTTTATGTAAGAGGATTGGGTGACAGATATTTAAACACAACAATGAATGGGCTATCATTACCGTCAAACGATGTAAATAAAAAGAATATAGATTTAAACCTTTTCGCAGCAGATATAATAGAAAATGTTTCTGTAAGTAAATCATATTCTTCAAAATTTTATGGCGATTTTTCAGCTGGTAATGTCGATATCTCTTCAAAAAATTATAATGGAAATGGGTTCTTCGATGTTTTTTTAGGAACTGGAATTAATACCAATGCAATAGATAAAGACTTTGTAAGAAGTGAAGGAACTGGCTATTTTGGATACTATGGTCGATATGAGCACAACCCATTTGCTATTATTTTATCACATGGTATTGATCCTGAAAAGACTGGTACACTAATAAATATTAGTTATGGTGGTTCTGCTGGTAAATCATTTAGTTTTGAAAATGGCTCTCGTTTAAGCTTTTTTGCAACAGCGTCGTTCGAAAATGGTTATGAATACAGAAAAGGTCAAGCTGTAGATTATACGCTTACTGAAAAAAAGGCTTTTGATGTTGCTGAAGAATACGAATATTCTACTACTACCACAACAATGGCCAATGCTATCTATAGAATGGATAGTAGTAACAGCTTAAAATTTAATAGTTTATTTATTAATAATTCTTCAGATGTTGTTGGATATTTTGGCATTGATGGTTCAGGACGAAATAGAGATGCCCAACTCAATACAGATGAAGGATTTTACCAAATGAATGTTCAGTTTGATCAAACTAGAATGTTTGTAAACCAAATTGAGGGAACTCACGCTTCAGGGAAATTTGATTTAGATTGGGGTTTAGGTTATAATATTGTTTTTGCAAATCAGCCAGACAGAAAACGAATTAGTTTAGAGAACTATCAATATGCTTTAGATAGTGACTCAAATACATCTCCTACATTTTATAGTAATGTTGTTTTTGATAATCAACGCTATTTTCAAAACATTGAAGATGAAGAATTAAATAGCAGATTAAATTTAACTTACAATCTCTCTGAATCGATTAAACTGAACTTTGGCTATAATGGAAAACATAAAACCAGAGATTTTGACAATATTCGATATGGTTATGATATTGTAGATTCTGATTATGCAGTAACAGATGTCAATAATTTTAATAATGTCTTTACTCTTGACAATTTAAGAGTGAACCCAAATGATGATACTGGATTATATTTAATAAAGGTTATAAATACTATACCGAATTTATCTAACACTAATAGACCTGGTTTACCTGAAAACACTTATAATGGAACATTAAATATCTATGCAAGTTATTTCAATGCCGAAATTAATGCTGGGGAAAAATGGTTATTTGTACCAGGAATTAGAGCTGAAGCTGTAAATCAAGCAATTAGTTATGATGTTATCAATCTAGGAAATAATGGCAATGCTTCTGTACGATCTTATGAGAATTTTTTCTTACCAAGCTTAAACATTAAATATGCCTTAAACGATGACCAAAATTTACGTTTTACTGTCAGTCAAACTGTGTCACTTCCTGAATTTAAAGAAGTTGCTCCCTTTGTTTATGAGAGTATTGCAACACGTATTGGTGGTAATCCAGATTTATTAGGTTCTAGTAATCCAGACTTTGTAAATGTAAGTAATACTTCTTACTCCAAAATCTTAAACTTCGATTTAAAATACGAATGGTTTTTTAGCAAAAGTGAGCTGTTATCTGTAGGTGCTTTTGCAAAAGAAATAAAGAATCCAATCAATCTTGTTGTTGGTGCAGATGCTACTGGAACACAACGTTACTTCAGAACTGGTGATAAAGCCACAGTATATGGCGCAGAAGTTGAAATGAGAAAAAATCTGATAACTACAGAAAATGACAACGCAAAGCTATCATTTGGTTTTAATGCTACCTATATGAAAACTGAACAAGATTTGTATAGCGATATTATTGGGACTTACAATCTGTCTTTTAACAGAAAAAAGGATGATTTACAAGGAGCTTCACCTCTATTGTTAAATGCTGATATCAATTATTCACCTGAATTTGAGAACTACAAACCAGTTATCAACTTGGTTTACTCCTATTTTTCAGACAGAATTGATGCACTCGGATCTGGTCAACTAGGTAATGTTATAGAAAAAAGCGTTTCTACTTTAGATTTTATTTGGAAAAATACTTTAAACGAAAAATTCGAAATCAATTTTAGCACAAAAAACCTGCTAAACCCAACCATAAAATATGTAAGAGAAACAACATTAGGAGATGTTGTAGTAAACTCTGCAAACGGTAAAGGAGTTTCGAATTATAAAAGAGGGATTGATATTAGCTTACAATTGAAATATAAATTTTAAATAACAAAAAATTAATTAAACTATAAAATGATGAAAAATAACTTAATTTTAGGATTGGCAATTATTACCATGCTTTTCTCATGTACTACTGATGATACTGCTGATATCGTAATTAACGATAATAGCGACAACAGTGTAACAAACAATAATACAACAGGTGGTGGTGGAGAAACAGGTCAAACTATTTTCTTATCAGGTACTTACACAGAAAACTTAACTTTAGACCCAATCAATACATATAAATTGAACGGTTCTTTAATTATGGCTTCTGGAACTACACTTACTATTCCAGCGGGAATGACTGTAAAAGCTTTAGCATCTGGAGCTAATGTTTATATTGCTATTTCTCAAGGCGCAAAAATTGTTGCAAATGGTACAGCAAACGAACCAATTGTACTAACTTCAGATGCTTCATCACCAGCTGCTGGAGATTGGGGTGGATTGATTCTATTAGGCAAAGCGCCTATCAACTCCGTTACTGGTTCAGCAACATCTACCTCTGAAATTGCAAGTTTACCATTTGGAGGTACTATTTCTGATGATGATTCAGGTTCAATTAGCTATTTAAGAGTTGAGTATTCTGGAGGAGCTGCTGATGGCCAATCTGAAAATAACGGACTATCTTTTTATGGCGTTGGTAGCGGAACTTTTGTTTCACATGTAGAGTCTTTTGAAGGAAAAGATGATGGTTTTGAGTTCTTTGGAGGTACTGTTAATGTTGATCACATTGTAGCAATAAACAATCAAGATGATTCTATAGATTGGACAGAAGGATTTTCTGGAACTATTACTAATGCTTATGTAAAACATGGAGCCGATCACGACAAAGGTGTTGAGGC
>DATGBV010000133.1:0-6482 GCA_035312485.1 Flavobacteriaceae bacterium
TGGGAAAAAGAGTTTGATGTGATTAAACCCAAGAAAAATGCCAAAGGAAACCGTAAGTTTACTCCAGAGGACATTAAAAATATACAGTTTATCTACCACCTTGTTAAAGAACGAGGTTTCACGCTTGAAGGTGCAAAAATCCATATTAAAGAAGAGAAAAAACAGGCTCTTGATAATTTTGGTATCATAAGAAAACTCGAAAATATTAAAACGCAATTGATTAAGATTAAGTCAGAGTTGTAACATTCTTTAATATTTTATTACTAATCAGACAGAAATTAATTCCTAAAATACTAACATAAAAAAACACATCAAATGAAAAAATGGCTTATCCCTTTAATAATAATTGTCATTGTTGTTTTTGGAATATACAAATGGGCAGTTGGCATAAATAATACTTCTGTAACATTAGAAGCTGATGCAAAAACAGCATGGTCTAATGTTGAGAGTTCTTACCAACGAAGAAACGATCTTATTGGCAACCTTGTAAAAACTGTTCAAGGTGCAGCAGATTTTGAACGTACTACCTTACGAGAAGTTATTGAAGCAAGAGCAAAAGCCACATCTACAACCATAGATGCAAATAATATTACTGCAGAGAATATGGCTGCTTTTCAACAAGCCCAAAGCGGTTTAAGTGGTGCATTATCGAAATTGTTAGTGTCTGTAGAGCGATATCCAGAGCTTAAAGCCAATCAAAATTTTCTTGAACTACAGTCTCAATTGGAAGGCACCGAAAATAGAATCAACGTTGCTCGTGATCGATATAACGAAGCAGTAAATGAATACGACATCTATACCACAAAATTTCCAAATAAAATATTTGCCAGTATGTTTGGTTTTGAAGAAATGGCGCGTTATAAGGCAGATCCTGGAAGTGAAAACGCTCCTGATGTAGAATTTGATTTTAATTAATCACCATGTCTGCAAATATTGAAGAATTTCTAACCACCACCGAAGAACAAGACATTGTTGAGGCCATACGTCAAGCGGAGCAAAATACTTCAGGCGAAATACGTGTTCATTTAGAAAATTCATCACATGGCAATATTGAAAAGCGAGCTTTGGAAGTATTCTATATCTTAAAAATGGAAAACACCAAACTTCAAAATGCAGTATTGATATATGTTGCTGTAAAAGATAAACAATTTGCTATTTATGGTGATAAAGGTATTAACTCTGTAGTTCCTTCAAACTTTTGGGATAGTACAAAAAATCTTATTGCGCAACATTTCAAACAAGGAAAATTTAAACAAGGTTTGGTTGAAGGTATCTTAAAAGCTGGAGAGCAACTTAAACTTCATTTTCCAATTGCTAAAGACGATATCAATGAATTGCCTAATACAATTACAAAGTCTTAAATGAAATCATGTAAACAAATATGTATTTTGGTAATTACATTTTTAAGTGTAATACAAATAAGTTATGCGCAATTTGAAATTCCTAAAAAACCAAACTTTCAGACCAGTATTTATGATTATGTAGATTTACTTTCTTCTTTTGAGAGGCTTGATCTTGAGGAAAAACTTATTCAATATTCTGATACAACCTCAACACAAATTGTTATTGCGATTATTAGTTCTACCGAAGGTGAAAACATAAACTATCTAGGCGCACAATGGGCACAAACTTGGGGTATTGGTCAAGCAAAAGAAGATAACGGTGTTTTTATTCTGTTGGCGAAAGATGATAGAAAAATAGGCATTAATACAGGCTATGGTGTTGAACATTTGCTTACAGATGCTATGTCAAAACGCATAATTGAACGTGACATTATTCCTTATTTTAAACAAGGAGATTATTATGGTGGATTAAACAGAGGCTCTGATGCCATTTTTGAGGTTTTGATGGGAGAATATCAAGGTTCTCGACAGTCTAGTTCAAAAGGATTCCCAATTGGATTATTATTTCTTTTAATCATCATATTTATCATACTTATTATTGCACTCTCTAAAAACAGGCGTGGAGGCGGAAGGAATCGAGGCAACAGATCAGGAGGTATGAGTATTCTGGATGCCATTATTTTAAGCAATATGGGACGAGGTAATTATAAAGGCAGCTCTTCTGGTGGATTTGGTGGCTGGTCTGGCGGAAGCAGTTCTGGTGGCTTTGGTGGAGGCTTCGGTGGTGGAGGCTTTGGAGGTGGTGGAGCCTCTGGAGGCTGGTAAGCTTAAATAATTACCTATTAAATCTACCTGTAGTATTTCCTTCTAAAATTCTATTTACTTCATCTAAAGTAGTATAATTAACATCGCCCATATACGTATGTTTTAAAGCACAAGCTGCACTCGCAAAATTCATAGCCTTAATATCATCAAAATGTTGTAAGCCATGAATTAAACCTGCTGCAAAGGCATCTCCTGTACCAATTCTATCAACTATATGTGTAATGTCAAAATCTTGGGTTTCTCTAAACTCTTTTCCATTCCACATTCTTGCACGTATTTTGTGCCATGATGCATTAATAGACGTTCTTAACTTATCGAAAACCTTTTCAATGGTTGGAAAAGTTTGCATTAATTTTTTGCTAGCTATGATGAAATCTTCATTGGAATGTTCAAACTCTGTTCCTAAAACCTCATTCATTTCGTTTACACCTCCAATGAAAATAGTTGAACAATGAAGTAATTCTGTTAGCGCTATTTTAGGTTCAACACCATATTTCCAAAGACCACTTCTATATGTAGGGTCTGCTGAAACTTGCATGCCTTTTTTTCTGGCTAAAGTCAATCCTTCTTTTAAAGTGTCAAAAGCACCTTGTGTTAAGGCTGGTGTAATACCCGTCCAATGCATCCAATTACCATGCTCTAAAGATACTTCCCAATTTACCATATCTGGTTGAATACTTGAAAAAGCAGAATGTGATCTGTTGTATGAAATCGAACTAGGTCTCATAACAGCGCCAACTTCTAAAAAATAAACTCCCAGTGGCCGGCTGGAACGGACAATGGATGTCGTGTCCAGATCAAATTTGTTTAGATAAGAAATCGCTGTATCTCCAATAAAATCATCCGATATACAAGTAATATGTTTGACATTTCCTCCAAAATTTGCGATAGAAAGTCCAACATTTAATTCAGTTCCACCAAAGTAGAATTCTAGTGTGTTTGACTGAATAAACTTTTTGTTACCAAAAGGAGATAATCGCATTAATACTTCTCCAAAAGTGATTATTTGATTCACTGCTTAACGTTTTGAATACTAAAAATAGTGATGTTTTATCAGAAATTATAAATTTAGGCACCAAATGCTTAAAAAAACCTATTTCTTTCGCATGTAAACTGTAACTGGCACACCATGAAAATCAAAATGCTCACGTAGTTTATTTTCCAGAAAACGTTTATATGGTTCTTTTACATATTGCGGTAAATTACAGAAAAATGCAAACTGTGGCTGTGGCGTTGGTAGTTGGGTAATAAACTTAATCTTAACGTATTTTCCTTTTAAAGCTGGAGGTGGATTGTTCTGAATTATTGGCAACATAATATCGTTAAGACGCCGTGTTTTAATTTTTTTACTTCTATTTTTGTACACCTCAACAGCAGTTTCGATAGCTTTAAAAATACGTTGTTTGGTTAAGGTGGAAATAAAAACAATAGGCACATCTGTAAAAGGTTCTATTTCCTTTCTTATGGCTTTTTCAAAGTCTTTAATGGTTTTATTATCCTTTTCTACCAAATCCCATTTGTTTACTAGAATAACTATTCCTTTTCTGTTTCTTTCTGCCAACCAAAAAATATTTTGAACTTGCCCATCAAAACCACGCGTTGCATCAAGAACTACTAAACAGACATCACAATGCTCAATAGCACGTACGCTACGCATTACGGAATAAAATTCAAGATTTTCTTTTACTTTAGCTTTTCTTCTAATTCCAGCAGTATCCACCAAATTGAATTCAAATCCAAAACGGTTATATTTTGTATCTATAGAATCTCTGGTAGTTCCAGCAATATCAGTTACAATATATCTTTCTTCTCCAATTAATGCATTGATAAAAGATGATTTTCCTGCATTTGGTCTTCCAACTACTGCAAATCGAGGTAGTTCTGTTTCTTCTGTATCTTCTTTTTCTGGTAGTGCCTCTACAAGAGCATCCAACAATTCACCTGTTCCGCTTCCATTGATACTTGCAATGGTATAATAATCGCCTAAACCCAAAGCATAAAACTCTACAGCATCTTCAGCTCGTTTGGCATTATCAACTTTATTCACCGCAAGAAAAACAGGCTTATTTACTTTACGTAATAGTTTAGCAACATCTTCATCCATTCCAGTTATTCCACTTTCCACATCTACCATAAAAATAATGGCATCTGCTTCATCAATCGCCAATTCTACCTGTTTATCAATTTCAGCTTCAAAAACATCATCACTTCCTTTTACATAACCACCAGTATCTATTAATGAGAAGTCTTTTCCATTCCAATCGCTTTTTCCGTAATGCCTGTCTCTGGTCACACCACTCACTGCATCAACTATGGCTTCTCTACGTTGTATTAAACGATTAAAGAACGTTGATTTTCCCACATTTGGTCTTCCTACTATGGCAACTATATTACTCATACTCATAAAATTGGCTGCAAAGGTAGTGTTTCCTTATTGAAGAAAAAACACTAATTTAATATCTTAAAATAAAAATAGATATGTCTGCTACCAACGACATTGTTTTACGGCCTCGTTTTAAAATTGAACTAGAGCAAAACAATGAAACTATTCTTCAAAGTTTTGAAGCTTTAAAGACAACCCAAAAGGAATTTATTATACATCGTATAGATGATCATGTCTTTATTAAATTTCCAAAAGAAAAGCAACATTTTTGGTCGCCTCAACTCCATTTAGAGATCAATGAAATTAATAAAAACACGAGTACTCTACATGGATTGTTTGGACCAAACCCAACAGTCTGGACCATGTTTATGTTTATCCATTTTATTGTTGCTGGATTATTTATTGCATTTGGAATATGGGCATACACCAACTGGGCTTTAGAAGCAGATTATACCTTACAATTGTTTGTAACCATCTTAACGATTGTTTTTTGGGTTGCACTCTATTTTATAGGACGTTTGGGCAAATCTACAGGTAAAGAACAGATGCACATACTTTATGATTTTATGAATAAAACACTTGCATCCTTATCTTAATTATTGTAACCAAAACGTTTCAACTGGTTCTGATTACTGCGCCAATTCTTGTTCACTTTTACATATAATTCCAGATGGACTTGCTTGCCAAAGAACTTTTCGAGGTCTTTTCTAGCTTCTATACCTACTCTTTTTAATGCAGATCCTTTATGCCCAATGATAATGCCTTTTTGGGTATCACGTTCGACCATAATGACCGAGCGCATTCTGATAATGTTCTCTTCTTCAAAGAACTCTTCAGTATCTACTTCAACCGCATAGGGAATTTCTTTTTTGTAATGCATCAATATTTTTTCACGAATGGTTTCGTTCACAAAAAAACGTTCAGGTTTGTCTGTTAGCTGGTCTTTAGGATAAAATGGTGGTGATTCAGGTAGCAGTTCTATAATTCTATCGAAAACCTCTTTCACCTGAAACCCTTCTTTTGCTGATATTGGAAATAGTTCTGCATTTGGTACTTTTTCCTGCCATAGTTGCACCTGTTCTTCCAGTTGGTTTTGGTCTGATGTATCTATCTTATTTAATAATAGTAAAACTGGAATTTTAGAGTATTGAATTTTTTTAAAGAAGGCTTCGTCTTTTAATTCCCTCTCTCCAATTTCGACCATATAAACCAAAACATCTGCATCTTCGAAAGCTGACTTAACAAAATCCATCATGGATTCCTGTAACTCATAAGCTGGTTTAATAATGCCTGGTGTATCACTTAAAATGACCTGAAAGTTTTCGCCATTTACAATCCCAAGAATACGATGTCTGGTAGTTTGTGCTTTGGACGTGATAATAGACAGTTTTTCACCTACAAACGCATTCATAAGCGTTGATTTACCTACGTTGGGATTTCCGATGATATTAACAAAACCTGCTTTGTGCATTCCGTTTTTGATTTGAGTGCAAAGATACTGCTAAAAAAATAATATAAACTATCATTAAAATTTAGTATATTAGATAAGTATTTATTTAATAATCAGCTATTTAAACCAATTAAAAATGACAACAACTAGAACAAAAAGAAAAATCAGATTGCATGATGCTATTGTTGGGATCCTTTATGCAGTAAGTGTTTTATTAGCTTTTAAAGTTAATATACAATGGTTGTATTTGGCAGCTGGCGTAGCTGTTTTACAGATTATCAGTCCAGTTACCAAGTTTTGCCCGGTATATTTTATACTGAACAAAATGATGCCTGACACCGACCCAATTCAAGACGGCAGTAGGGAATAAAAACGTCTTTTTCTACCTTTTTTGTACATTCTGGTAAGATATTGTCATTTTTTACCATAATTGTCTATTTGCTTGTTTCATACACTATCCATACACTAGCTATACACTATC
>DATGBV010000134.1:0-13150 GCA_035312485.1 Flavobacteriaceae bacterium
AGAATTTTACATCAGAGAATGGATGTTAAAAACCGACTAAAATAAAAAACTGCACACAACATTGGCTATAAGGAATTGCTTGTTCTCGCCAACTTCTGAAAATCCTCATTTCGACATGTGTTACATTGAGCTGTCACATTGAGCTTGTCGAAATGTTGTCGAAATGCTCAATGACCAACGGATTTTCTATTCGGTTTGTATTTGCTAAATTAGTTGCTTAAACACGCAACTAATCTTATATATCAATGTTAAGGCAATTAAATACAACATGAAAACTAAAATATTAATAATAACTGCACTCATTTTTATTTGGTCTTGTAGAGCATCGTTTGAAGAAACTGACGATTTAAGTACTCAAAATTGGATTCATGGTTCTGAAAACTGCGAAGATAATATCGACCCACCAATACAGGTAGTTAAGTACAAAAATAATACTTGGATTTTGCGTCAAAACAAATGTACAAACTACGAAGCGCCTTTTATGTTTCTGTTTTTTGGTGAGGATAAAGCTTTATTGATGGACACTGGTGCTACAGCAGCAGAAGATATCTTTCCTCTCTATAAAACAGTAAAACAAATAATAAATGATTGGACTAAAAAAAATGGAGAAGTTGAATTAATTGTTGCTCATACTCATAAACACGGTGACCACTATGCAGCTGATGGCCAATTTAATGGCAAAGCAAATACAACCGTAGTTGGTCTGGAAGTTGAAGATTTAAAAAACTTCTTTCAAATATCAAATTGGCCTGAACAAATTGTAGATTTTGAATTAGGTGGCCGATTAATGAAAATAATCCCAATACCTGGACATCAAGCCTCGTCAATTGCTGTTTATGACACATCCACAAAAATTCTATTATCAGGAGACACCTTTTACCCAGGTAGATTATATGTTCAAGATTGGAATGCGTTTAAGACGAGTATTGAACGTCTTGTCAAGTTTACAGATAATCATGAGATTTCAACTATACTCGGAAACCACATTGAGATGACTCAAACACCTAGAGAAGATTACCCAATTGAAACCAAGTACCAACCTAAAGAACATAAGCTACCTTTAAGTGTGGTTGAATTAAAAGAACTTTCAGATGCTCTAAAGGAATTGGGAGATAAGCCTGAAAAGAAAATTCATGACAGCTTTATCATATTTCCAATTAACTAAAAAATTGTATCTAAACGCCGGGTAGGCGAAATAACGCTAGAATTTTCTATCGAAAATTCTCGTCTTTTTATTAACTTGGTTGCTTCAGCGGAAAATACTAAATATAATGGAAACCACAGGCTATTCTGGAACACCATTGGCAAAAAAGCTTGGGATTAAAAATGGATTTAAAGTAAAAATCATAAATGAACCTAAAGGCTATTTTGCCCTATTTTCTGACCTTCCTACTGATTTAAGTAAAATATCCGATAGTGAAGTTAAAAAAGATTTCATCCATTATTTCACAAAAAGTGCTTCTGAACTCAACAAGAACATTCGGCAATTAAAACAAGAAATTGAGCAAAATGGAATAATATGGATTTCTTGGCCCAAAAAAGCTGCAAAAGTTAAAACGGACTTAAATGGGAATATAGTACGTGAAATAGGATTAAAGAATGGACTTGTAGATATAAAAGTATGTGCAGTAAATGAAATTTGGTCCGGACTGAAATTTGTCATTCCAGTTAAGGACAGAAAATAAAAAAACCTATCTACAACATCGTTATTCTTTATACCGAAAAACCTGAATACTTTTTGCTACGATCAGAATTTGTGGGGCATTGCTGCCATTTAAACACAGTGAATTTTATCCCAATAAATATTTACTCCACAATAAATTTACCTTGCATCATTGCAAAATGGCCTGGGAAGCTGCATAAAAATGTATAGGTTCCAGCCTCTGGAGCGTCAAACTCGATACTTGTAGTTTGACCTCCTCCAATTAAATCCGTATGTACTATAAAGTCTTCTGAATCTTTTGGTATATATTGATTGTCACTGGCAGTTGCAGCAGCAGCAGCAAAACTTGCTGCATCAACACCTTGTTTTAAAATAACCACATTATGACCCATAACCTTAATATCCAATTTTCCTATATGTCTTAATGTGAGTCTTACTTTTTGACCAGACTTTGCCTTAATCTCTTTAGTGTTGAACTTCATTAAATCGTCGCCTGTAATAACAATATTAGCAACGTTATCCTCTTCCTTTTCTTCTGCTTTTGCTGGAGAATTGATTTTTATCTCTTGAGATTGCTCTTGTTCTTTTTTCTTATCACTTCCACAGCTTAAGAAAAATAATATTGAAAAAATTGATACCAGAATATGTTTAGATGCTTTCATTTTAATAAAATTTTTATTACCACTAATTTAAAGAAAAAGGTTTACTTACAGAATATAATCTGTACTAATAAAGTTTGATGATTTTGTATCCAACAATTCATTTAAAATGGCATTGTTGTAATCATTGTCTTTAGAAGCCACAAAAGTCCTTATTGAAAAAGAACGCAAAGCATCGTGTACACTTAAGGTAGATACTGCCGAATCTTTTCTGCCTGTAAACGGATAAACGTCAGGACCTCGTTGACAAGAACTGTTAAGATTAACTCTGCAAACCAAGTTGACTAAAGTGTCAATTAATGGTGACAAAGTTTTAACATCTTTACCAAATAAACTGACCTGCTGACCATAATTAGATTCAGCCATATCATCTAACGGCTCATCTATATCACTAAATGGGACAATTGGAATTACTGGGCCGAACTGTTCTTCTTCAAAAACACGCATGTCTTTTGTTACAGGATACAGTACGGCTGGAAATATAAAATTTTCGGTTGTTTCTCCGCCTTTTTCATTTAAAACAGAAGCGCCTTTTTCAATTGCATCATCTATTAATTCCTGAATATATGCTGGTTTATCATCTTCAGGCAAAGGTGTTAATTTAGCACCTGCTTCCCATGGGTTACCAAATTTTAATGCATCTACTTGTTTAGAAAAACGCTCATTAAATTCATCAACAATAGATTCATGAACATACAAAACCTTTAATGCTGTGCAACGTTGACCATTAAATGATAAAGTGCCTGCAATACATTCCTGTATTGTTAGGTCTAAATCTGCGTCAGGTAAAATAATTGCCGGATTTTTAGCTTCCAGTCCTAAAACCAAACGTAATCTGTTTTGTTTTGGATGTTGTTCTTGCAATGCATTGGCAGATTTACTGTTTCCAATTAATGCCAAGACATCAATTTTACCAGCTTGCATAATAGGTGTAGCCAAAACTCTTCCTCTACCAAAAACTACATTAACCACACCTTTTGGGAAACTGTTTTGGAAAGCTTCTAATAATGGTGTAATTAATAAAACACCAAGTTTTGCTGGTTTAAAAATTACTGTATTACCCATTATCAGTGCAGGAATCAATAAAGTAAATGTTTCGTTAAGTGGATAATTGTAAGGTCCTAAACATAAGACAACACCAAGTGGTCCTCTTCTAATATGTGCATGAACGCCTTGGTTTTTTTCAAACTTCGCAGAATCTCTATCAAGTTGTTTATAATCTTCAATAGTATCATAGATATAATCTACTGTTCTGTCAAATTCTTTTTGAGAATCCGGTAAATTTTTACCAATTTCCCACATGAGTAATTTAACAACCTCATCACGCTTGGTTTTCATTTGCTCTACAAACCTTTCCATGCATGCTATTCTATCTACCACTTTCATAGTTGGCCAAAGGCCTTTACCTTTATCATAAGCCAAACACGCAGAATCTAAAGCTTCAAGTGCTTCCTTTTCTGTTAAATTAGGAACACTTCCCAATAATGTTGGTTTGTAGTCTTCGGTTGAAGAAATTGTAGAATAGACATTAGCTGTTTCACCATTCCAAGTTTTTAATTCTCCTGAAACCAAATACGTGTTTTGTTTTAAAAGTGATTTTATTTTAAATTCTTCAGGAATTTCTAATATGGTTGAGGTACTCATGGTTGGATTAATTATTATTTGCTTATGATAATACTGCTTCTCTTGTTTCAGTTTTAATAACTTTCATTGCTGTCATAGCTGAACGTAAACGTTTCCCAACAGCTTCAATTGGATGATTTCTTATAGCATCATTGACTTTTATGAGTTCAACATTGTCAACTGCATTAGATTTTGAATACTTACTACCAATAATATCTGTCTTAACAGATTTCATAAAATCTACCAACAATGGTTTTGCAGCATGATCAAACAAATAGCAACCATATTCTGCAGTATCTGAAATCACACGATTCATTTCATACAGTTTTTTACGCGCAATGGTATTAGCAATTAATGGCAATTCATGCAAAGATTCGTAATATGCAGAATCTTCAATTATTCCAGCACTTACCATAGTATCATAAGCCAACTCTACACCAGCTTTTACAAAAGCCACCATAAGTGTACCATGGTCAAAATACTCCTGTTCAGAAATATGGTCTGATGTTAATGGTGTCTTTTCAAAGTTAGTCTCGCCAGTTGCAGCTCTCCATTTCAATAAATTCACATCATCATTTGCCCAATCTTCCATCATGGTTTGTGAGAAATGCCCTGAAATAATATCGTCCATATGTTTTCCAAACAATGGTGTTAAGATTTCTTTTAGCTCTTCAGACAATTGGTATGCTTTAATCTTTGCAGGGTTGGACAATCTATCCATCATATTGGTAATACCACCATGTTTTAAAGCTTCTGTAATAGTTTCCCAACCATATTGAATTAGTTTAGCAGCATAATTTGCATCTACACCTTCTTCAATCATTTTATCGAAACATAAAATAGAACCTGTTTGCAGTACACCGCAAAGTATGGTTTGCTCACCCATTAAATCACTTTTTACTTCAGCCACAAATGAAGATTCCAACACTCCTGCTCTATCTCCACCTGTTGCAGCAGCATAAGCCTTCGCTTGATCCCAACCTTTGTTTTCTGGGTCATTTTCTGGATGAACCGCAATAAGGGTTGGCACACCAAAACCTCGCTTATATTCTTCCCTTACTTCAGTTCCTGGGCACTTCGGCGCTACCATAATAACCGTTATATCTTCTCTAATTTTCATGCCTTCTTCAACAATATTGAATCCATGAGAATAAGATAATGTAGCACCATGTTTCATTAATGGCATAACAGCATTTACGGCACTAGTGTGTTGTTTGTCTGGTGTAAGATTTAAAACTAAATCTGCGGTTGGTATCAACTCATCATATGTGCCAACAGTAAATCCGTTTTCTGTTGCTTGTAAATACGATTGTCTTTTTTCAGCAATAGCTTGTTCACGCAATGCATAAGAAATATCCAATCCAGAATCTCTCATGTTTAATCCTTGATTAAGGCCTTGTGCACCACAACCAACGATGACAATTTTCTTTCCTAATAATGCATTGACGCCATCTTCAAATTCTGAAGCATCCATAAATCTGCATTTTCCTAATTGTTCTAATTGATTTCTTAATGAAAGTGTGTTAAAATAATTTGACATTTTTTTGTTTTTTTAATTATTAAATGCTAGAAGCATTTTTGATATTTTCATTTCGTCTTTAGTTACAGCAATTCGCCCAGAACGTGTGAACTGCATAATTCCAAAAACGCTTAATTCTTTATATAATTCATCTATTTCATTTCTTCTTCCCGATTTCTCAAGAACAAAAAATTCCTTGTTTACAGTTACAATATTAGAGTTACTATCCTTAATGATGTTTTGTATCTGGCGTTCTTCAAACAGCAAATCAGATTTTATTTTAAACAAACAAGATTCTTGATATATAATATCCTCATCTTTATGATAAAATGCTTTTATAACTTCTACTTGCTTTTCAATCTGACCTACTATTTTTTTGATTTGGTCTTCAGTCATACTAACCACAATTGTAAATCGCGAAACACCTTCAATTTCTGAAGCTGAAGTGTTTAAACTTTCAACATTAATGTGTCTTCGTTGAAAAATTGCTGAAATTCGATTAAGCAATCCTATATTATTTTCAGTATAAATAGATACTGTATATTGATTATTTTTATTTTCCATATTAACTTAATCTTATATCTGAAACTGATGCTCCTGATGGTATCATAGGAAATACATTGTCTTCCTTTTCTACACAAACTTCCAAGAAATATGCAGAATCGCTAGCAATCATTTCGGCCACAGCATCTGCTAAATCTTCACGTTTTGTTACTTTTTTGGCATCAATATAATAGCCTTTTGCGATCTGAACAAAATCTGGATTTATCAATTCGGTTGAGGCATAACGCTTATCAAAAAATAATTGTTGCCATTGTCTCACCATTCCCAGAAAGTCATTATTCAATACAACTATTTTCACAGGTACTTTAGTTTGAAAAATAGTCCCTAATTCCTGAATTGTCATTTGGTAACCACCATCTCCAATAATTGCAACAACCTCTCTGTCTGGTGCTGCCATTTTAGCTCCAATGGCTGCAGGCAATGCAAAGCCCATAGTTCCTAAACCTCCAGACGTAATATTACTCTTTGTTTTATTAAATTGAGCATATCTGCAGGCCACCATTTGATGCTGACCAACATCACTCACAATAGCGGCGTCACCTTTAGTTTGAATATTGATCTCATTTAATACTTCTCCCATGGTCAACCCTTCTTTGGTCGGGTGAAGATCATTTTTTATAACTTTTTCAAATTCAATTTTATAAAGTTCTTTAAACTCATTATGCCAATCTTTATGAGCGTTTTTATTTAATAATGGAAGTAGTGCGGCTAAACTTTCTTTGGCATCACCCAAAACTGCTACATCTGTTTTTACGTTTTTATCAACTTCTGCTGGATCAATTTCAAAATGGATTATTTTTGCCTGTTTGGCATAAGTTGCTAAATTTCCTGTAACTCGATCGTCAAAACGCATACCGATGGCAATTAAAACATCACACGAATTGGTAAGTATATTTGGCGCATAATTACCATGCATGCCAACCATACCAACATTTAATGGATGACTGGATGGTATTGCAGAAGCTCCTAAAATAGTCCAGGCCGATGGGATTCCAGCTTTTTCAATCACTGCTTTAAATTCTTCTTCAGCTTTGCCAAGTATAACACCTTGACCCCAAACCACCATAGGTTTTTTTGCATTATTGATTAATTCTGCTGCTGCTTTTAATGCGTCTGTATCTATTTTTGGAATAGGTATATAACTTCTTACTCCATTGCATTTTTCGTATTTATAATCGAATTCCTCAAACTGGGCATCTTTAGTAATGTCTATTAAAACTGGTCCTGGTCTTCCACTTTTTGCAATGTAAAATGCTTTTGCTATAACTTCAGGAATTTCTGAAGCTTTGGTTACCTGATGGTTCCATTTAGTCACAGGAGTAGAAATACCTATTATATCTGTTTCCTGAAATGCATCACTTCCTAATAAATGAGTAGGCACCTGACCTGTAATGCAAACCATAGGTGTAGAATCTATCTGTGCATCAGCTATTCCTGTAATAAGGTTTGTTGCGCCTGGACCTGAAGTAGCCATAGCTACACCTACTTTGCCAGAAATACGAGCATAGCCTTGAGCTGCATGAGTAGCTCCTTGTTCATGTCGTGTTAAGACATGATGCAATTTATCTTGATATTTAAATAACTCATCATAAACAGGCATAATTGCTCCACCTGGATAACCATAAAGTATATCAACTCCTTCTTCTAAAAGACATCTAACTATGGCTTCACTTCCTGTGATACGTTCTGTAGTTTGAGTTGTTTGCTTTTTCTCTTTTATTGTTTCTGTATTCATACACATTTAAAATTCAGCATTTAAAATTCATCTGTTACACATCCTTTGGATGCAGACGAAACTGTTTTTGCATATTTATAAAGTACTCCTCTATCAAATTTTAATTTTGGAGCGGTCCAATTTTGTCTTCTTTGTTGCAATTCTTCTTCTGAAACTTCAAGATTAATTGAGTTTGTTTCAGCATCAATAGTAATTAAATCACCATCTTTTACAAACGCAATGGTTCCACCTTCTTGGGCTTCTGGTGTTATGTGTCCAACTACAAAACCATGTGTGCCTCCAGAAAATCGACCATCTGTAATTAGAGCCACATCTTTACCTAAACCAGCTCCCATAATAGCAGCTGTAGGCTTCAACATTTCTGGCATTCCAGGACCACCTTTTGGACCTTCATAACGTATAACCACAACATCTCCTTTTTCTACTTTTCCATCTCTAATACCATCATTGGCTTCATATTCACTATTAAAGACTTTGGCTTTACCAACAAAACTCAAACCTTCTTTTCCAGTAATTTTAGCAACACTTCCTTCAGTTGCTAAATTACCGTAAAGCATTCGTAAATGACCAGAAATTTTAATTGGTTTTTCGATTGGTTTTATTACATCTTGACCTTGGGTTAAATCTGGTACATCTAATAAGTTTTCGGCTAATGATTTTCCAGTAACTGTTAAACAATTACCATTAAGTAGTCCTTTTTTTAATAAATATTTTAATACTGCTGGAATTCCTCCTACTTCATGAACATCTTCCATGAGGTATTTTCCGCTAGGCTTTAAATCGGCAAGAAATGGTGTATTGTCACTTATGTTCTGAAAATCTTCAAGTGTAAAATCAATTTGAGCTGCTCTTGCAATTGCTAAAAAGTGCAATACAGCATTTGTAGAACCTCCAAGAATTGTCACTAAACGAATTGCATTCTCTAACGACTTTCTAGTTATAATATCTGATGGCTTTATGTCTTTTTCAAGAAGCAAACGCATTGCTTCTCCAGCCTTAATGGCTTCTTGTTTTTTCTCTTCACCAGTTGCAGGATTAGAAGAATTATAAGGTAATGCCATACCTAAAGCTTCTATTGCAGAAGCCATTGTATTGGCTGTGTACATTCCACCACAGGCACCAGCTCCTGGACAGGCTTTTTGAACAATACTTTTAAATTCTGTTTCTGTCATAGTGCCAGCAACTTTACTTCCCCAAGCTTCAAATGCTGAAACAATATCCAGTTTTTTTCCATTGTGGCAACCAGAATCTATAGTTCCTCCATATACCAAAATACTTGGCCTATTTAAACGTATCATTGCCATTAAAGCTCCTGGCATATTCTTGTCACAACCTACTATAGTTATTAAACCGTCATAACTCATGGCCTGTACTACTGTTTCCATAGAATCAGCAATAATATCACGTGAAGGCAAAGAGTAACGCATACCTGGTGTTCCCATAGAAATGCCATCACTTACTCCAATGGTGTTGAAAATAAGCCCAACAATATCTTCGTTTTTAGTACCTTCTTTAGCGAGTTTTGCCAAATCGTTGAGGTGCATATTACAAGGATTTCCTTCGTAACCAGTACTTGCAATACCAACAATAGGTTTATAAAAATCTTCATCGGTAAGTCCAATTGCATGTAACATAGCTTGAGCAGCTGGTTGCGTGGGATCTTGAGTAACGGTTTTACTATATTTATTGAGTTTCATTATTATAATACAGTATTAATAGTTTCGAAATTACTTTATTGAGTTTTTTTTGTGTAAGTTATTTCTTGAATGGGTTTAAATTCATTTACGTTTCAATTAGATTAATTAGTTGGTTTTAAGTAATTTAACCTTTATTTTTTATGACGTTCAATACTTTAAATTTGTTGAATTACATCATTTAAACATTCATTTAAAGACTACTATAATATACCATAATATTATAATTTAATATCTAAATCATAAAAAAAGCCAAATAGATTTGCTTTCAACATTATTTTTTTACTTTTGCCAAACAAATTAAAAGAGGAAAGATTTGACTGATTGCAACCTCATTAAAATAATGCTAAAGACAGTGTTAACTATCTTAAAAGTGCGTCGTCAAATCTCAAAAAAAATTAAATTATATGGCGTATTTATTTACTTCCGAAAGTGTTTCTGAAGGACATCCAGACAAAGTTGCAGATCAGATTAGTGATGCTCTGATTGATAATTTTCTTGCTTTTGACAAAGATGCTAAAGTAGCATGCGAAACATTAGTCACGACAGGGCAAGTTATTCTTGCCGGTGAAGTAAAATCCAGTACCTATTTGGATGTTCAGCAAATTGCCCGAGATACCATCAATAAAATCGGATACACCAAAGGTGAGTATATGTTTGATGGTAATTCCTGTGGTGTACTTTCGGCAATACATGAACAATCTGAAGATATTAATCGTGGTGTAGATAGAGCTACCAAAGAAGAGCAAGGTGCAGGCGACCAAGGTATGATGTTTGGTTATGCAACTAACGAAACGGAGAATTTTATGCCTTTAGCCTTGGATTTATCCCACAGAATCTTAAAAGAGCTATCAGCCTTAAGAAGAGAGAGCAAAGATATTACCTATTTAAGACCAGACGCTAAAGCACAGGTTACTATTGAATATAGTGATGATAATGTACCTCAACGTATAGATTCTATTGTAGTATCTACGCAACACGATGAGTTTGATAATGAGGAAAGCATGCTGGCAAAAATCAGGAAAGATATTGTGAGCATTTTAATACCAAGAGTTGTTGCAATTTTACCTGAAGCCATACAAACCTTGTTTAATGATGATATTACCTATCATATAAATCCAACAGGAAAATTTGTAATAGGTGGGCCACATGGTGATACGGGTCTAACAGGTAGAAAAATAATAGTTGACACATACGGTGGAAAAGGTGCTCATGGTGGTGGTTCTTTTTCTGGAAAAGATCCAAGCAAAGTTGATAGAAGTGCTGCTTATGCCACCAGACATATTGCCAAAAATCTTGTTGCTGCAGGTGTTTGTGACGAGATTTTGGTACAAGTAAGTTATGCCATTGGTGTGGTTGAGCCCATGGGGATTTTTGTTGACACCTATGGTACTTGCTCATTTAATATGACAGATGGTGAAATTGCAACAATAGTCTCACAGTTATTTGATATGAGACCAGCTGCCATTGAAGAACGCTTAAAACTACGCCAACCAATGTATAGTGAAACAGCGGCTTATGGACATATGGGACGGGAAAATACAATTGTAACAAAAACATTTACGCAACCAACAGGAGAAAGTATTACACTGGATGTAGAGCTTTTTACCTGGGAAAAACTGGATTATGTAGATAAGGTGAAAGAAGCTTTTGAGCTTTAGACATCTTTTAATTTATAAATTTAAGCCCTCTAAATGCCTATGTTTAGAGGGTTTTTTATTGTTTTCTATGTTAAGGGTAGGAGTTTCTCAAGTCAACCTGTTATATAATCAGATGACTGCTATCAAGCAGTCATCCCCAAATTTTTTAACCTACAAAGACTTATGTTTATGAAAACAAAATTATTTTTTTTGATTTTTATTTTTGTACTTTCTATATCTTGTAATAAGGATAGTCTGTCCTACGACCAACAAAACACCGACAATACGCCTTCAACTTTTCATGAGAATTTTGGCAACGAAATTAACCGAAGCTTTATTGGTAATGTTATTGATGTGAACAAGAATCCTATTGAAAATGTTACAATTTCTATAGGAAATGACGCCGTTCAAACTGATGAAAACGGTGTTTTTATGATTGAGAATGCTCAAGTAAATGAACAATTTGCCTTTATTAAAGCAGAAAAAGCTGGTTATATTCATGGCTCACGTTCTGTAATACCAACAAATGGTATTAACAAGGTTAGTATTATGTTGTTAGAAGAAACCGTTGCAGGCTCTACAAATAGTGGCACTGCAGAAACTATTTCTTTGGCCAATGGTGCATCTGTTAGTTTAGAAGGCGAATATGTTAAAGAAGATGGCTCAACATATACTGGAAGTTTAGATGTGATTATACATCATTTAGATCCTACCGATGAAAACGTTTCTTTACAAATGCCTGGAATGTTATATGCTGAAAATGAAGCCAGTGAAGAGCGTATGCTTCAAACTTTAGGAATGCTTGCAGTAGAGTTAAGAGGTAATGGTGGTGAAGATTTAAATTTAGCTGAAGAAAGTTCGGCTGAAATTAAAATCCCTGTAGACGCCAGTTTGTTATCTATAGCACCCAACACCATTCCGCTTTGGTATTTTGATGAAGATAAAGGGTATTGGATTGAAGAGGGCGAGGCCACTTTAGTTGGAAATAATTACATTGGAACAGTTAAACATTTTTCCTTTTGGAACTGCGATATCCCTGCTGAAGCTATTAATCTTTGTGTTACGGTTATTAATGAAAACGAAACCGCCTTTGCCAATACAAGAGTTACTATAACCAGTAATACTTACGGAACTCGTGGTGGTTACACCAACGAATTAGGAGAAGTTTGTGGTTTAGTTCCAAGCGGCGAAACTTTGGAAATTAATGTTTATGATTTCGAAATTTGTGGTTCAAACATTATTTATACGGCTAACATAGGACCATTTAATGCAGATAATAGTCTTTTAGTAGTTGTGAGCGAAACTTCAGATATTATTAGTGAAACAATAACAGGTACTTTTACAGATTGTAATGAAAACCCAATTACAAGTGGCTATGTGGTTCTAACCTATGGCGAACAACAATTTTTCGATACTGTTGAAGATGGTGTGTTTGAAATTAATATGTTGCGTTGTGCATCATCAGATAGTTTCTCGATTGAAGCTATAGATACTGACAACCTGCAAACTACAGGTGAAATAAATTACACCTTTAGTACACCTGAAACCAATTTAGGTAATTTAATGTCTTGTAATAGCATTACCGAATTTATTCAATATAATGTTGATGACGATTCTGGAGAAAATGTATTTATAGCAACAAATATTCAGGCTACTTTTGGTGAGACAACCAACTCTGGAACTAATGGTTTAACAATTTATGGTCAAGGAGATGCAGGAACTAATGACTGTTTCTATTTATTTGGTAATCTAAATGACGCACCTCATACAGGTACTTACGACAACCTAGATTATCAAACACCAAATGATACTGGAATAAATATTGGTGAATGCATTAGCATTTCAGAAAACAATAACAATATTATTTATAACGTAACAGCTTTAGGTGATGTTGGTGAATATATCGATATTAATTTTAGTGGTTCTTACGAAGACCGTAACGGAAACCCTCATACCATAACTGGTGTTATTCATGTTGTTAGAGATTAATTTTTTATAAAATAGTGTATTAAAGACCACTTTTATTAGTGGTCTTTTTATTTGCATGAACTTG
>DATGBV010000135.1:0-10375 GCA_035312485.1 Flavobacteriaceae bacterium
TCTAATAAAAACTGTTGTTTCGATGAAAAAGTATCACGATTAGGGATACGTTCTCCTTTTAATTGAGCAGAATAATAATCTTCTCCTTTGTATGAAAGTCTTCCTCGTCCTATAAGTGGTTGTATGGGCTCGTCCCATAATCCATTATTTTCACCAGAAAATCTAATATGACGATTATAGGTTTCCTCATTTAAGGGGATATCAAAGGTTATTCCCAATCCGCGAATAAAATCTTGTTCTTGCTCTCCATCATAAATTATAGTATGTATTAGTTTTACAGACTGTTGACCTGCATAAAAGTAAAGTCTAACTATAAAAGGCAACCATTCTCGTTCTCCGAGTTCAGATTTGTGATAACCTTCAAGTTTAATTACTGATCTAACAGGGCCCTTTTGTTCAACAGTTACTTTAGATATATTACCTACAAATTTTTCTTTTGCAGGTTGAACTCCAATTTCTTTTTCTGGGCCATTTTGAATGATACAAATTAATTGGCTCCCTGAACTTATTTCTTTTCCATCAACAATCAATGATGAGAATATTTTGTTTCCCGATTTTGAAATAATACCCTGCAAAACTCCTGTATCAATATGTATTGATTCTTCGTTTTCAGAAATAGAAAGCTTGGTGAAGGGGTTTTGTTTTTCTGTTTTTTTATTTGACTTAAGATTGAAAACTGTTCCACTTTTAGATGATACCACAGTACTAAAACCAACCCATTTGTAAGATCCATCTGGCCAATAAGCCAATTTCCATGATTGTAATGGCAATTGATTTCCACCATCATCGGTTAATTCAAATTGATTAAGAGATTTTATTTTGCCTTCACTAAATGGAACTCCCCAACTTACTCCTGAAGCTATACTTGGCTCACTTTCTCCTAACCAAGTTAATTTAATATGGTCTTCATTTTGAGCATAAGTTCTATTGTTTATTGCAATGTTAAAAAAGATTAGAACAATTACTGGTAAAGTAAGCGAAAGATGTTTCATGTCGTTTATTTTATTTAGGATTCATAGGCACTATCATAATATCATTATCAGTGAGCAAACTTGAGTTAAAAAGCACCCACTTTCCATCTGGACTTACAGATTGATGCATGTGGGCTTCTTTTGAAAAAGGACTTACACTTATTCCTCGATGACCTTGTGTTAATAAGGTTACATCATTAGAATCATTAGCATTTATTCTATATAGTTTTCCATCAAATGAATCACCAACAATCCATTTACCATCGGGTGTTGCATTACAATGCCAATAACCACCCTCATCTGTTGTTTGTCCGTGAAATTTTAATTCATTGGTTCTTATATTAAGCGAGTAAATACCTGGTTGGGTTTCTTTTAATCTATCAAGGTGTCCAATTAAGTTAAATAAAATATGGTCTGGTCCCATAAAAACTTCGTGGGTTACCCAATCGTTGTCTTTTTCTTTGTAAATAGGCCTATTATTAACTTTTTCATTTTCGTCTATAGACAAATACCACATTCTTTGAGGAGAATCTCCTCTAGTTTCCCAACAGTACATTAATTCACCTGACTTGTATGGGTTTGCCTGAAGATGCCCAACCCAAAAAGGGATTTCTATAAGTTTTGTTGTTTTACCACTTTTAAAATCTGTTTTGTAAATAGCGTACAAATCTTCTTTTATTTTATTTGAAAAATATACACAACTCTCGTTTGCATCTAACCCCATTGCAGAAGGGCGAATAGAGTCAGGTATAGTTGCCAATAATCTTTCGTATGTTTCAGGGGCTTTTATATTATTACTTTTACTGTCAGAGAGTAAAGTTTCTAAATTTAATTCTATTAATTGATTTCCTTTAAAAAGATAGGCAACATTTTTATGCCAACTTAAATGAAGGTTTCTTCCTGTTGTTTTTGTAGTAATTTGAGTAATTTCAAAGTTTTCCATAGAAATAGCATAATATAAGCTACCTCTTTGGTTTTTATTAGCAGTACGGCTTGAAGTAAAAATGATATACTTCCCATCTGGTGTCCATTGAGGATGTGTTTGGTACATTTTAGAATTACTATGACGAGAAGTTGTTAAAGCGTTTACTTTTATGCCACTAACCTTATCTTTATAAGTAAAGTTTTCGGAGGGAAATCGTTGTCCAAAAATATCTTCTCCAACCATATCAAATGTATGGTAAACTTTTGAACGGTTTGTATAATCTACACCCTCAATTATTTGGCAGTAACCTAAATAGTTAAAAGCCAAAAACAGAATGAATACGGAGGTATGTTTTATTTTCATAGTCAAAGTATTAATAATTAAGATTGTTTACTAAACTGTTACAGTCAATATGTTATTTTATATAAAGTTTAAATCGGGTTGACTCTTTTTCAATATCTAAATATGATTCAGATTTGTTATATTCCCATTTATCAACATTAGTAACATTTTTTATGGTATCGGGTATTTTTAATCTAAACTTCCATTTGTGGTTTTTTTCACCTCGCACTTCAATACTATTCTCTTTTTCATTGAAAAGGATACTTACGAGGCTTAAATAAAAGCCATCTCCAAGAGGTTCTTTATACGTTATAGAAGTAGATTTTTCTGGGAATATATAAACTGTCATGGCATCAGAAAATGATGTTGTATCTTTTGCAAAAAGTACATTTTGCGTCATAGGATTTATGGGGAAAATGGATGTTTCTTTGTGTGTAGTCTTTAATGCTTCAACTTTGCTTTTTATTTTATCATGAATAGTGACTGGGTTTTCTACCTCAATTTTTTTAACCAACGATTCCGGAAGGGAAATATTGATGGTTCCTTTTAGGTTTATAAGTTCATCAGATTCTAAATTGATTTTTACATTTTCCATATCCCAGTTTGTTCCGTAATTAATTTCGCCGCCTTTAATGGCTTCAATTGAGACATTTTTCCATTTCAAATCGTGAATAGGCTTAACAGGATAAGCATTAGCATAAAAAGCACTTTCTGCCCCTTTTACATCAACATTTGAAATAGTAATGTTCTTAAATTCAGGAATCCCTTTTTCTTCAGGAATTACTTTTTGTGTCATTAATTTCCAAGTTTCGGGGATTTCATTTTCCGGAATTTCTTTTGGAATAGTTGGATAACTATATTCTGGATACCAATTCAATTCAAAATGAAAAGGGCTTTTTACATCTTCCATTTCAATATCATGAAACCAAATATTCTCAATAACTCCACCTCGAACTTTAGCCGATTTAAAACGAATACCTGTATTTGTTCCAATAGCCTTTAAACCGTATACTTCAATGTTTCTCATACCACCTGATGTTTCGCTTCCGATTGTAAAAAGACCATGCCCGGAACGTGTAATACAATTTCTATATACAATATTTTCAGAGGGTCGATTTACTCGTAAACCGTCAGCATCTCTACCTGCTTTTATACATAAATTATCATCATTACAATCTATGTCACAATTCTCGACTAATATATTAGAAGAAGAATCTGAGTTTATACCATCGGAACTTGGTCCAAAGCCACCAATGTTGTTTCTTATAACCAACCCATCTACATGAATCGCATTGCTATAAGTTAAAGAAACTGTCCAAAAGCCAGCGCGTTGCACTGTAAAATCTTTTAATAGTACATTTGAGGATTTGTAAACAACAACGGGGCGGACTCTTTTACAGTCGTAATCTACTGCCCAACGTACATTTCTCTTTTCATAATCAACCCACATACCTCCACTTGCTGGAGGATCTCCCCAAAATTTATCCCACCAAAATTTACCATTACCATCAATTATTCCTTTTCCAGTAATTCGAACATTTTTTTGTTCGTATACATTTACAAGAGCAGCTGGCCAATCCATTTCAAAACCAGCAATTCTTGTAGGTTTTTCAGGGTACTTGCTGTCGTCTTGAATAGCACGAATAGTAACACCTTCATCTAAATGTAATTCTACATTAGATTTTAAGAATATAGCTCCCGATAGATAAATACCAGAAGAAAAAATAACTTTTCCACCACCATTCTCGTGAGCAATATCAATGGCTTTTTGAATGGATTTAGTATTCAAAGTGGTACTATCTCCAATAGCTCCGTAATCTGATGTATTATATGTTTTATCAGGAATAGAAGTAAAATCATCCGAATAGAATATAGACTCTAAAGAATTTACTAATTCACTTTTATCTTCTATAACTTCTTTTTCATTTTGCTTGCATCCTATTAATAGAAAGAATATAAATGCTAAATATCCAAAGAGTTTAAAATTAAAAGGTGAACTGTCATTATTGATATTCATTGTTAAAATTGATTAGAAACAAATGCCCACTAGAAATACTAATTTATAGTAGAAAAATATATTTTCAGTTTTAAATTGAAAAATTGTGTCTACAAAATACTCATATTATAATATTAGACTATCCTGTTCTATACTGTAATTAAGACATAAAAAAACGCTATGGTAAAAATTACCATAGCGTTAACAAACTAAAACCAATTACTAGTTAATATCCAGGGTTTTGCGTTAATTTTGGGTTTGCTCCTAAAGCAGTTGTTGGTATTGGAAATATTGTTCTATAAGGTTCAGAGGATTCTTTGAATTCCCATGTATCTCCAAATTTTCCAAAGCGGATTAAATCTCTTCTTCTTTGCATTTCGAACGCCAACTCCCGACCTCTTTCGTCCAGTATATCGTCAATAGTCAAACCTGTTAAAGGAGCCGCATGACTTCTTTCTCTAACCTGGTTGACAATTGGCAGAGCTAAAGCAGCATTACCTTGTCTAACCAAGGCTTCAGCTTTAATCAATAGAACATCAGCATATCTAATAAAAGCAATATCGTTACCTGCATTACCACCATTTGTATTTGGGTCTAATCCCCATTTAATCCATTTTAATCCAGCATTCATTGGTTGTAAACGAATTCCTGTTGCTGGAATAATTTCATAAGGCACTGGTCCTTCGGTAGAAGTGCCTGGATCATATAGGTTAGAATTATTATCTGGTACTATACGCTCTACCATAATAGTTTCTCCATTTCTAGGATCAATCAAATTACCGTAAGGAATAATTAGGTTTTTTCTATCGTCCCCATCTTCATACAATGCAAGTACCGATGGCCTTGTACCAAATCCATTTTGTGGTGTATAAGGCAATCCAAATAATCCTCCTTGGATTCCAGGAAGCACTTTTTGAACCAAAGGATGCCCAACACCTCCTGCTATATCTGGAGTGTAAATAGCACCGAATATAAATTCATCATTATTATCATTGTTATAAATGAAATTATCGAAATAATCTGGCAATAAGCTATAAGCTCCTGAATTAATAACCAAGTCTGCATATTCTATTGCTTTAGCATTTTGCTCTGTACCTGTATAGACTTCAGCATTTATATAAACGGTGGCTAACAAAGCTTGAGCAGCCTCTTTTGTAAACCTTCCGTAATAACCACTACCAGCTTCAGCCTTTGTTGGCAAATCTGCAGTAGCTGCTATTAATTCAGAGGTAACAAAATCAAACACCTCTGTTCTTGTATTTTGTTCAGGCAAGTTTAAAGGATCTACTTTAGGCAGTGTAAAGATTGGGACATTACCAAATAAATCCATTAAGAAAAAATAGGCATACGCACGTAATGAACGTAGCTCTGCAATGGGGCCAGCAATTTCTTCTTCTGATAAAGCTGAACCCTCTAATGATGCAATAAGCGCATTGGTTTGTCCGACGGTTCTAAAATATGAGTCCCAAGTTCCTGAAATATAACCATGACTAGGAGTCCATGTGTGTTCCATTAATTCGGCAAAGTTAGCGCCTCCCCACCATCCTTGTATTTTTTCATGCACTACGACTTGGTCTCCTGGAAGTTCTAAACATCTATATTCTACTCCCATACCTGTTGTTCTTGCAAAATTTCTGTATATCCCTGAAAGAGAAGAAAGAACTTGTGCGTCATTGGAATAAAAAGTCTCGGGAGTATATATTGAATACACATCTTCCTCAAGACTACATCCTGATAAAATCACTGTGATACAGCACAAACTGAATAATTTTATCCTTGCTTTTAATTTTTGAATATGTTTCATACTATATTTTCTTTATGTTTTAACAATTTTTCTATTTAAAATGTTACGTTTAATCCTAATAAGAAGGTTCGTGGTCTTGGATATACAAGATAATCAATTCCAACAGATCTTGTCCTTACTTCAGGATCGAAACCTGAATAATCAGTAATTACAAACAGATTTGATCCTGAAACATAAATTCTGGCTTTTTTGAGAAAGTTAGCATTATTTACATCGAAGTTATAGCCAATCGTTAAATTATCCAATCTTAAATAGCTGCCATCTTCAATCCACTGGGAAGAGTATTGAGCTGTTTGGGTTCTACTAGCTCCAGTATTCAAGGCCGATTTTAATACATTTACACCTGGAGTTTGGCTCACATATGAAAATTCTGCAGCAGTATTGTTGTAAATATCGTTACCTATAACACCTACAAAATTAACTGAAGCATCTATTCTTTTGTAATTAAATGTATTGTTAAAACCTAATGTCCAGTCTGGGTTTGCATCACCTATTACTACCTCATCTGCACCATCTACGCCATCTACATCTAAATATGTTTCTAAACCGTTAGCATCGTAACCAGTAAATTTCCATCCGTAAAATGAATTTAACGGTAATCCTGGTTTAATGATTTTCGTAAGCGCGTTATTTCCTACAACACCAGAACCATTTGTGGTTCTAATTTCATCTCTTTGGAAATTTTCATTAGACAAACTAATAACTTCATTTTTGTTGGTTGCAAAATTTAAATTTGATGACCAATTAAAGTTTTCATTTTGAATAATATCGGCATTTAAATTTAACTCAAAACCTTTATTTTCAACTTCTCCAACATTTGCCCATTGTGTAGCAACCACAGAAGGTGCTGCTGTAGAAAATTCTAATAGCAAGTCATCAGTTTTCTTTATATAATAATCAAGAGATCCTGTTATGCGTTGATCTAATAAACCAAAATCTACCCCAAAATTTAACTGACTTGTTTCTTCCCATTTTAAATCTGGATTGGCATAATTAGAAGGCAATACACTAGGAATTGCATCTCCACCAAAAACATAAATAGCCGAACCATCAATTGAAAGTTGTTCAAGATATAAATTGTTTGGTATTTCTTGGTTACCCGTAATACCATAACCAACTCTTAATTTTAAGTTACTTATTTTTGAGTTTGCCATAAAATCTTCATCAGTCACATTCCAAGCTAAAGCACCAGATGGGAAAGTACCCCATTTGTTATTTGATCCAAATCTACTAGAACCATCACGTCTTAATGTAAAGGTAAGTAAGTATCTATCTTTATACTTATAATTAATACGGCCGTAATAGGAAGATAACCTATTAGCATCTTTAAAGGATATGTTGGATTGGATTGTACCTGACTGTATTAAATTCCACTTGGTTGCATCAGACACAAAATTATTTGCTGATGTAAATGTGTTTTCGGTCACAAAACGTTGATACGAATATCCCGCTAAAACATTAATATGGTTTTCTTCATTTATTTGCTTTTCGTAAGTAAGATTGGTTTCAGCTAATATATTTGTGTTTTTATATTTGCTAATAGACGCTGTTCCTCCTTGACCTTCTCCTGCAGGATGTGTAGATGGAATATTAGTATATCTACTTACATTTTCGCTTGAATGCCCTATATTAGTTGATAATTTTAAACCTTCTATTAACTCAAAGGAAGCATCCAAATTCCCCAAAAACAAAGTACTATTTGTTTCATCAGTAACATCAACCCAAGAAACAGGGTTAACACGTAATGCTCCAATTTGATAATAACTACCGTCATCATTTCTTACGGGTAATGTTGGTGCCCAGCGAAGAGCATCTTTTAAAATATTACCTCCCTCATCAGCAATATTAGAATTTAATGCTGCCCGTTGATCCTCAATATTCGCATAAGTCATGTGCACACCTAATTTCAATCTGTCATTAACTGCAGAATGATTGGCGTTTAATCTAGCGGTATATTTTTTAAGATCAGAATCCAACAAAATACCTTCTTGGTTATTGTACCCTAAAGTACTCGTAATATTTGTGGTTTGAGACCCTCCGGCAAAAGAAACATTGTGATTCTGCGAAAAAGCTGTTCTAAAAACCTCTTTTTGCCAATTAGTATTAGCACCCAAATCAGATAATGGTAAGCCATTGCTATTGGCATAATTCCTGTATTCATCAGCCGATAAAAAAGGCAAAAATTCTGGAACACTTGATACGCCTACATAGGAATCGTATGATAAAAAATCACCAAACTTACCTTTATTTTTTGTCGTGATAACAATAACACCATTTGCCCCTCTAGAACCATAAATAGCTGTTGCAGATGCATCTTTTAAAATATCTATACTTTCTATATCTGCTGGGTTTATTAAGCTCAAAGGGTTTGGAGCTTCTTCCGATAGTGGCGAAGAACCAGATGTTACAGTACGAACCTGATTATTGGAACTATTAAACTGTAATGGCACCCCATCTATAACATAAAGAGGATCGTTACCTGCAGAAATAGAACTTGTTCCTCTAATTCTAACAGTAGAATTCGCTCCTGGTTGACCACTGCTTTGAACAACACTTACACCGGCAACTTTACCTCTCAAAAGCTGCTCTGGAGCAATAGGCAACGCATCAATGAAGCTTTCTGATTTAATAGATCCCACAGCACCTGTTACATCTTTTCGTTTTTGAGTTCCATAACCAATAACGACCACTTCGTCTAATTGTTCATTATCCGTTTCCAAGAAAACGTCATAAGTATCATTACCTCCTACAACCTGTTCTGCTGTTTTAAATCCCACAAAAGAGAACACCAGTGTTTCACCTTGGTTTACTGCAATACTATAATTACCGTCAAAATCAGTAGTGGTCCCTCTACTGGTGTCCTTAACAATAACATTAACACCAGGTATAGGGACACTTGATATATCTGTCACAGTTCCTGTAACCTGTTTTTGTTGGGCATAGCTGAATGAATTAAATAAGGTAAACATTATTATGCCCGATAACAGAATAATTTTGTTTTTCATATAAGATTAGTTTGAAAGTTATAACTCAAATGTATTTATAAAAAAACATGAGGGTATCCTGCTCTTACCTGCTATATTTCAATACATTTTGTAATTTTAGTATTTTAAATTTAATCCAATAGATTGTATATCAATAAAATAGATAATGATTTGTAATCGATTACAATGTTACATATTGTTAAAAAAAATATAAAAAAATATAAAAAAGTTAAGATACTACAGAACACAATATCTGCTTGTGGATTTTATTTTTAAAAGCAAAGGCACTTAGGACAACAGTGATAACATTGAACCTGAATAGGTCAAATGGTTTAATTCAAAATTGTAAAGTTATTGATAGCGCAAAAATGTCTCATTCAGGGTAAGAAGAACTATCTATTGAAAAAGTTATTCTCAATAATATTGAAGTGAACTCGATAACAAATCAAAAACACATTAATGAAAATGTTGTAAATTTCAACGAATCTTCCAATAGAAAAACATCTTTATAAGATTATTCACAATTTATATACAGATTTTTAGAACTTAAAAGTTGTAATTTTTACATCTAACAGGATGCTACAGGATAGAATTAATGAAACGAGATTATATTTTTAGTAAAAATTAAATTATGAATTTCTTCAAACTTAATGTTTGTCTTAGCACTGTCAGCATTAATTTTCTCTTGTAAAGAAAACACTTCTAAACCAAATAAAACAATGTAGACAAACAAGATTAAACCCAAATGATGCAGAAAAACCCCTTATTCGTTTTAATCACTATAGGTATAATTTTATCAGCTTGTACCAAAGAAGATATTTCTAAAAATGATACGGTGTGGCCAGAAATTAAAAATACAACCAAGCCTTGGACCCGTTGGTGGTGGATGGGCAACGCTGTTGACCAACAAAACCTAAAGAGGAGTCTAATAGATTTTCATGATGCAGGGCTTGGTGGTGTAGAAATAACCCCCATTTACGGTGTGAAAGGTGAAGAGTCTAATTTTATTGATTATTTATCTCCAAAATGGATGGATATGTTGAATTATACCATTAAGACTTCTGATAGTTTAGGCATGCAGGTTGATATGGTTCTTGGAACAGGGTGGCCGTATGGTGGCGGGCAAGTGACTCTAGAACACGCCGCAACAAAATTGGTTGTGCAAACCTATAAAGCAGCAAAAAATAAAACATTCAATAAAAAAATTACTGTAGATCCAACCAAAGAAAGAATGCCTGCCAAATTGCTTTATGTTTTGGCTTATGGAAAGGATGGATCCTATCTTGACCTGACAGATAAATTAAATGATAATCACTTAACTTGGAAAGCTGAAAATACAGATCACACTCTTTA
>DATGBV010000136.1:0-19283 GCA_035312485.1 Flavobacteriaceae bacterium
GGGCTTGATGCGTATCTGGCGTTATAATTTGTCATTATTATTTAATTTTTGTAATCGATTACACAAATATAATATAAAATATTTACTTATTAATATTATTTTATTATTATACTTTTTAAATAGACTTTGATTGACCATAAATAGTCCTAAAAATGAATTTGTTAAATAAATGTATTAAAACCACATTAAAAATATTGTTCTGGGTAATTTAAGCCAAGAAACCTATTTAGTGAAATTATTTACTAATAATAACACAACGGACAAGATAATTATTAAAAAATAGTTAGTCATAGCTAATGCTTATAAGCTTTGTTTTTTAAGAATAGTATTACGTAAATTATATTTATATTTAGCATTCTGTTCAAAAAAACAACATATGCTCAAATTAAATTTTCATTTACAAATCTTTTTTGTTTTTCTTTTTTTAACAAGCACATCTTTTTCACAAGAAAAGATTGAATCTGTGCCATCTATCAAGGGGAAAAAAGTATTGATGGTTTATGGCGGTTGGTCTGGGCATCAACCAGATGTTTTTACAGAACGTGTTTCTAACTGGCTGAAAAGTGAAGGTGCTATTGTCACAATATCTGATTCTTTAGGTGTTTACACTCAAAAAAAAATAATGAACAACACCGATTTAATAATTCAATATTACACACAAGGTAAGATAACAAAAGAACAATTTGAAGGTTTAGATAAAGCTATCAAAAAGGGAACTGGTTTGGCTGGTTGCCATGGTGGACTCGCTGATTCTTTTCATGAAAGCCAAGACTATGAATACATAATAGGTGGACAATGGGTGTCTCATCCTGGTGGAAAAATTCCTTCTTACCAAGTCAATATTTATGATTCAAATGATCCAATCACAAAAGGGATTAAGGATTTTGAAATGAAAAACACAGAACAGTACTACATGCATGTTGACCCTAATAATAAAGTGTTGGCAACAACGTCTTTTACAAAAGATGAGCATTATTGGATTGAAGGTGCTATCATACCAATATCTTGGAAACGGTATCATGGTAAAGGACGTGTATTTTATCTTTCAATTGGGCATGACCCAAAAGATTTTGACACACCAGAAGCATGGCAACTTCTAACAAGAGGCATTAAATGGGCAAGTGAAAGCAAGTATTTACCAAAAGAAAACTTACTAAAACCAATATATTCCGACAATTAAATCTTTAAATTTAATCTATTCATCAGATTATTTAATTTTAATATCTTTAAGCACTTATCTTGTTAAGATATAAGTGCGTAAGATATCCCAAATTATCAGAACTATAATCTATTTTATTCTATTAAAATATCTATAGTTTTGAAAAACAAATCATTTAGAAATCAATTACGAAAATTACGTTGGAAAATTTGTTCCTACTGTGGTTTAATGATTTGTTTAGTTATAATCTTATTGCTTTTTAACTATGGTGCCTTTCAAAAGTATTCTAATAAAAATGGTCTTGATGATATCTTCTTAAAGAACTATGATGTCACTACTTTAGGCAATTCAGAATCTGATAGAGAAATAAAATACGGATATGAATTGTTTATAAACACTCCTGATTATATAGGTCCTAACAATGGTGATCCTGAAATGGTTTTTGCTGGCAATAATTTGTCATGCAATAATTGTCATCTTTATGCTGGTACAAAACCGTATTCAGCTCCTTTAATAGGTATTATCCAAAGGTTTCCCCAATATAGAGGAAGAGAAGATAAAATGGGAACAATTGAAGAACGCATTGATGGTTGTATGGAACGAAGCATGAATGGACGCAAAATGCCTCCTGATAGTAAAGAAATGAAAGCATTAATTAGCTACCTTGATTGGTTAGGAAGATTTGCTCCTGAAGATGGCAAAATAGAATTGCGTGGTTTTATGTCTGTTAATATCCCTAACAGATCTGTAAACTTGAATAATGGTAAGCGTATTTTTAATTCAAAGTGTGCTATATGCCATACCAAAGAAGGAAAAGGTGTTAAAAAATTGAACTCAAACGTTTACGAATATCCTGCACTTTGGGGAGATGATTCTTTCAATAATGGTGCAGGTATTAATCGTGTTATTACCGCTGCAGAGTTTATTAAAGGAAATATGCCTTATGGTACAACCTACGAAAGCCCAATGTTAACTGATGAAGAAGCTTATGATGTAGCAGGATATATTAATCAACAAGAAAGGCCAACAAAACCAAATCTGGAAAAAGACTTTCCAGACTTAAAAAAGAAACCTGTTTCAACACCTTATCCTCCATATACCGACAACTTTTCTGTTGAGCAACATCAGAAAGGACCTTTTCAACCAATAATTAATTTTTACAAAACTACTTATGGTATTGAGAAAACAAAATAATACTTAAATCACTTGACTCTAAATGATTTAATTTAAAATCTCGTTTTTTTTTCTTAAATTTAAGTCCCTTTCTTGTAACTTACCCTGTAACACGTCACTTATTAATACTCAATAAAAAATGAAAACTAATTCAAGTAAATCAAGAAGAAACTTTCTAGGCACTTTAGCATTAGGTGCTGCTGCAAGTGGTTTATCAGCTCTTGCCAATCCATTACAAGCAAATGTTCCTAAGGGGAGCAGTAAAGATTTAAGTGAACTCGAACAGTGGTTTGATAACATCAAAGGATCTCATAGAATAGTTTATGATGGATCAACGCCGCATAATGGGCTTCCTGTACTCTGGAACTGGGCATTTTATTTAACAAATAATCAAACGGGGTCACCAGATGAAGATATAACAGCTATGACCGTATTGCGACATTCAGCTATTCCTTTTGCATTAGAAGATAGATTATGGGCAAAATATAAGCTTGGTGAATTTTTTGATGTTAAAGATTATACAAAAAGCCATGCCGTTAGAAACCCTGTTTATGAGCCAAAAGATGGTGATTACCCAATAAATGTTCCTGCTGGCATAAAAAGTTTACAAGAACGCGGCGCAATGTTCTGTGTTTGTGATCTTGCTTTAAATGTTTATAGTGGCTTTATTGCTCCTGGTGTTTCCATGGAAGCCAGTGAGGTTTATGAAGATTTTAAAGCTGGTGTTCTTCCAGGAATACAAGTAGTCCCGTCTGGTGTTTGGGCTTTAGGTAGGGCTCAAGAACATGGCTGCGGTTATATTTTTGCAGGAGGATAATAAATCAATAAAAAAATAAACTTATGAAATTATTTATAACATTCGTTCTAGCTTTCTTTTGCTCTTTTCATATGGTTTCGCAAGAGAAACCAGTGAAAATTGTTTTCGATGTTACCAGCGATAACACCAAAGTGCATCAAGCCGCAGTGCGACATGTAAAAGCTATGTCTAAAGCATACCCGGATTCTCAATTTGAAGTTGTGATGTATAGTGGCGCTATGGATATGGTCTTAAAAGGGAAATCTTCTGTAGAAGAAGATATGGCAGCACTTGCTGAAAACGACAATGTTACTTTTGTAATATGTCAAGGTACAATGAAAAGACATGATGTTGATGAGTCTGAACTCATAGAAGGTGTAACTACTGTTCCTGATGGTATTCTTGAAATTATTGAAAAACAACAAGAAGGCTGGGGATATATTAAAGAAGGGCAATAACATCTTTGCCGTTTTAATAATAAAAAAAAAGCCTATTTCTCAATAGGCTTTTTTTTTATTGTGTAGGGAATCATTTTTTAACCGTAATATTAATTATTTAAAGGGATCAATGGGCATTCAAAATATGTACTTGTAGACTCAAAATCATTCCAAAACTCATTATCTATGCTATATAAGTCCTCTACACTACATGCACTCCAGTATTTGTTGGGGTCAACACCTTCTTTTAAGGTATTCACATGCCAACGGCCACCATTAAAATCTTTATCTCCCTGTTTAGATTCTGAAATAGCACCAAGACCATCTTTAAAATGGGCGCCATTATAAAGCTCATCAAAATTGCCGGCAGAAGCTTTAAAACTACTTTTTGTACCCAATGTTCCAAAAGCTTCACAATCGGCCCAAATAGTAGAGCTAAACCGTTTAGCTTGAGCTGTAAGGTCTTCTTTCAAACTAGAGTCCACAGGCTCTACATCGTTGGCCGTACAGCCAACTACCATCATTAGGGCAAAAAACAAAGTAATAACTATTGATTTTCTCATAATATATTTTTTTAATATTAATAATTCAATAAAGTTAGATAACCCTGTAAACAAAAAATGTTAGCTATCTAACAGTTGTCAAAAAAGATAAATTAATTATGTTATATTTAATTTAATGAAATAAAATTATGGGAGAAGTTTTGACTTTTAGAGATAAAATAGGGAAGTGGTTAAGCCACAAACTTACGCTCTGGCTAATTATTACTACTATAGTTGGACTAACGTTTTGGAAAGATGATCTTGCTTTTTTTCTAGGTCTTTTTTATGTGCTTATATTGCTTTGGGCAAGAAGATGGGAGTGGAAATATATTGGGTTAGAAAAACCTAAAAGTTGGAAAAAACTATTATTTAAATCACTCGTATTTTCTGTTTCAATACTCATTATCGTTGACATTATTATTACACCTTGGGTCGAATATCTACTAGGCACAACCGTGGATTTAAGTAGTTTAGATGGTATTAGAGGGAATTTTTTGAACTATATTGTTTTCATTTTAATTATGTGGATTATAGCTGCATTTGGAGAGGAATTTGTGTTTTGAGGATTACTGGTTAAACGTTTAGGCATACTATTAGGTGACAATAAATCAACTATGTGGATAGCTGTAACTTTTTCATCATTACTCTTTGGCCTAGGACATGAGTATCAAGGAGCATCAGGAATGATTAGTACAGGAGTTGTTAGCCTCATTTTAGATGCGATCTTCATTAAAAATAAAAACCTCCTTTGGTTTACCATTCTCACACATGGTTTTTATGATGTAATAGGAATTACGTTAATTTACTTTAGTTTAGAACAGGATGTTTACAACATATTGAAAAACTTAATCCTAAACTAATTCTTTCTGAAGAACAGATAAACTTAAAACTACAACTGAATGATTTCATTCAGCTGTAGTTTGTCGGGATGACAGGATTTGAACCTGCGACCACACGGCCCCCAGCCGTGTACGCTAACCGGACTGCGCCACATCCCGAAGTATTGTTTATTTGTAGCTTCACCAGGACTCGAACCTGGATCTAAAGTTTAGGAAACTTTTGTTCTATCCCTTGAACTATGAAGCCTAATGCTTAAAGCATAATTTCTGAAATATCTTTTAGGGCTTCAAAGATAAAATATAAATCAATTCTTTAAATAGTATTTATAAATTCAAAGTTTAATTTTTAAATTATATATTAGTTTAAATGAAAGGAAATATGAATTTTTACGATTAAAACTCCTTGAAGAAAGAATATTAATTTCAAAAAAAAGAAAGAAAATATGTTAACCTGGAAAGACGTAATTAATTTTGCAGTTAATGGAAATTTAACTCCTGATCAAAGAATTAAAAAAACCGAAGAGGAATGGAAAGAATTACTAACACCAGAGCAATTCAGGATTACGAGAAAAAAAGGAACAGAAGCTCCTCATAGTGGTGCTCTTTGCAGTATATTTGATGAAGGTCAATATAACTGTATATGTTGTGATACTCCATTGTTCGATTCTACCATAAAATTTAATTCCGGAACGGGTTGGCCAAGTTTCACTCAACCTATAAAAATGAATGCCATTAAATATGAAAAGGATTCTAGTTTTGGAATGGTACGAGTTGAAGTGATTTGCAATACATGTGATGCACATTTAGGGCATGTTTTTCCAGATGGCCCAGAACCAAGTGGCTTGAGATATTGTATAAATTCGGAGTCTATGCAAATAGACAAAACAAATAAGACACAGAATAATGAAGTCTGAAAAAATAGAAACAATGACCATTGGTGGTGGCTGCTTTTGGTGTATTGAAGCAATTTTTAATGAAATAAATGGTGTAAAAAAAGTGGTGTCTGGTTATTCTGGGGGTAATGCTCCTGGAAAACCAACATATAGAGAAGTGTGTTCAGGTCTTACAGGGCATGCTGAAGTGGTTCAGGTAACTTTTGATGCCGATGTGATTTCTTATAAGGACTTGCTAGTCATATTTATGACAAGCCATGACCCAACAAGTTTAAATCGGCAAGGAGCAGATACTGGTACGCAATATCGTTCCGTGATTTATTATCATAATGATTCTCAAAAAAAGATTGCAGAACAAGTAATTGATGAAATGGCAACTTACTTTGATAAACCTATTGTAACAGAAATAAGTCCTTTAGAAGAGTTTTTTGAAGCCGAGGAACATCATCAAAATTATTATGCTAATAATAAAAACCAAGGGTATTGCAGTTTTGTAATAACGCCTAAACTGTCAAAGCTCCGAAAAATGCATGCCGACAAGTTAAAATGAATTTTTTATTATAAAAAAAAGCCCAACATTTCTGTTGGGCTTTTTAAGTTATAAGCAATACTTATTTTTATTATGTATTTGTTTGTTACCTGATTATTTCACAAACCACCCCATGAGCAATAATATATATGTCTCCTGATAATCCACTAATGTTATAGGTGTCTTCGTTTTCATTATCTAAATCACCATGCTGATACGGAAATTGTCCAGGCGCAACAGTAGGCGCATCTCCTTGTTTTTTTGTAGGGTAAGGATCATTACCAATATATAGATGTGTTTCTTTAATTACAAAATCATCATTCATACTATACGTAACTTCAGCTTCTCCAGAAACATCATCATAATTTACAGTTAAGCTTCCAACCAAAGTGCCTTTTTCTGTATCACATTGACCAGCTCCTGCATAAATATCAAAAGAGTATTCTCCTGAAGAAAGCGGACCATTTGTCCATCCCCATCTAGAAAAATCATCTTCTATGAAACACGTTGCAACATCATCACCACCTTTAGCAAACATGGTCTCACATCCGCCAATTTCTATGTCTTTACACGTTAGCATTAAATTATCTATAGCACCAGAATTGTTTAATTCAAGTAGCAAGCGTACAACACCTTCTGTGCCTTCGAAGTCTATTAACTGCTTTGCATTATCATGAGAATAAGGAAGTACTTTTTGAAGTAAAACATTGTCCATCCCATCATATAATGTAACCACAGTTGGTAAATTAGTATCTCCTGGATCTTCAAGATCTAATAAGTCTAGAGAATGAAGTGTTACGGCACCAGTGCCATAACCTGAAAAATCAAATTCCAAACTTGTGCCATTAGCAGCACTGTCATCAGGGTCTGAACTGTCTAAATCTTCGGAAACAATAAGTACATTTCCTAAAGCAGTGTCATTAGATGGTTGTGGGCCTTCTTCAGAAATCCCTGGTCCAGCAAAAGCTTCATTTGGAGTTCCTAAATCAAAATCGTCACCAGTAGGATTAGAAGAGTCAAAGATCATTGCGGCATTTTCTCCCGGAAAATCAGGATTAACACCCATAACTGTAATACTTCCTTCACAACCTTCAGGATTAACAACTGAAACAATATCTCCAGCTATAAATCCTTCAAAATCTATAACAGTTGCATCACTAACGTAATTAGCAGCTTTTATAAATGACTTTGCAGGTTTAGAGGCTCCATCTACTTGGTTGGGTTCAGTGTTCATGTTCAGGGATTCATCGGAACAAGAAGTAAAAACCATCGCCAAAACAGCGAATAGCATTCCTATTTTTTTCATAATTAAATTGTATTTTAGATTAATAGCAGTGGTAAAATAATTTTAAATGTCAAGGCGTCAAAAAAAAATCGATAAGATTGTGATATAGTCGGTCAATCAATTAGTTTGCTTAATTTAAACGATTCACATTTTGGAGTTCTATTAATTTATTAAATTGAATTGAATTTAATCGAATAAAGGGATCAAACAGTTGAATATTAACTATTGTTTCTTGTTTGATTTTGCATCAATTTTTATACTATCATATTACTCTTGAGTAACTTTCTCTGTACAAGTTGTAGAGGTACTTCCTCCGTAAATTGCAATGTAAGAAACATGACTTTCGTGAGTTGAGCTATGCCAATGTTCAGTGTTCTTATCGCATTTTAATACATCTCCTTCTTTGAGAACAATTACCTTTTTTCCTTTTTCTTGATAGTAGGCCTCTCCATCCACAATAATTAATACTTGACCCGTTTCGTGTTTGTACCAATCTAATGTGGAGTTTGCGCTAAAAGTGGTTAAACCAATCCTAGAGATTTATGTGTTACCTGAAAATAATTGAAAAACATTATTGAGATTGCTTTTTTATAACCTAAACTGCAATACCTGCTACTATTAAAAAGTAAAAGATAATAGAAATCCAATAATATAAATCTAAAGTTTGTATGGTTATGAGGGATAAGTTAGTTATTTAGTTGAAAATTTAAAGGTTGTTTTTGTTGAATATGTTTCACCTGGATTTAATATTGTAGAGGGGAATTTTTCTTGGTTTGGTGAATCTGGATAGTGCTGTGTCTCTAAACAAAAACCGGTTCTATGTGCATATGTTCCTCCATTTGGCATTGGTAACGTCCCATCTAAAAAGTTACCGGTATAAAATTGAATTGCCGGTTCTTTTGAAAAAATTTCCATTAACCTGCCACTTTCTTTATCATAAGCCGATGCTACAAACCGCATATTTCCTTTTTCACCATTTAAAACCCAGCAATGGTCATAACCTTTACCTCGGTTTAATTGCTCATTATCTGTATTAATTTCTTTTTCAATTTTTTTAGTTGAATTAAAGTCGAATGGCGTTCCTGCAACACTTCTTATTTCACCAGTAGGAATCAAGGTTTCATCTACTGGTAAATACGCATCTGCATCAATAACCACATCATGTCCTAAAATATCTTTTGAAAAATCTCCAGTTAAGTTGAAGTAGGCGTGTTGTGTTAAATTAACAACAGTTGCTTTATCTGTAGTTGCTTCATAAGAAACTTCAACTGCATTATCATTAGTTAGTGTGTAAACTACAGTAACTTTTAAATTTCCTGGGTAGCCTTCTTCTCCATCTTCACTAGTATAAGTTAATTTTAAAGATGGATTATCTGTACCTTCAATTGGTGTTGCTGTCCAAATAACACGATCAAATCCGTTAACACCACCATGTAAATGATTAGGGCCATCATTGGTTGCCAACGTATATTCTTCACCATTTAAAGTGAATTTTCCTTTGGCAATACGATTTCCAAAACGACCTATTAAAGCTCCAAAAAATGGATTATCATCTCGTAAATAATCTTCCATTGTATCATGCCCTAAAACAACGTTTTCTAATTTACCGTCTTTGTTTGGCACTTTTAATGATGTGATTCTGCCTCCATAGGTAATAACATTCATTTCAACACCGTTGGTATTTTTTAGTGCATATTGCTCTACAACTGTACCGTCTTCTGTATTACCAAATTTTGATTTTTCTATTGCTAGTTTATTGTCTAACATTGTTTCTGGTTTTTCGATTGTTTTTTCATTTTTTGTCTTTTTACACTGGATATTAAGACTTGCTATCAAAGCAAATACAAAACAATATAAAACAGGTTTTAAGTTTTTCATCTCTATTTAATTTTAGCTTCTTTTATAAACGATGCTGAAACATGTTAAAATATGCTTCGTTAGCATTCATGGTGTTTTTAAAGGTTCTCACTTTAGTGTCTTCATCTATAACTAATAATTCAATACCTATAATATCTGCAAAGTCTTCGATGTAATCTGTAGTTATTGCTTGAGAATATACAGTATGATGTGCGCCACCAGCTAAAATCCAAGTGGTTGCAGCAATATCTAAATTAGGTTTTGCGTCCCAAAGTACTCGCGCAACTGGTAAGTTTGGCAAATCACCCATTGGTTTTATGGCCTCAACTTCATTTACAATTAATCTAAAACGGTTGCCCATATCTACTAAAGAGACGTTAATCGCTGGTCCTTCTGGTGAGTTAAATACTAAACGCACAGGATCTTCTTTTCCTCCAATCCCTAAAGGGTGTACCTCACAATTTGGTTTTGCATCCGCTATAGTTGGACAAATCTCTAACATATGAGATCCTAAAACGTAGGCCTTTTGAGGTGTAAAATGGTAGGTGTAATCTTCCATAAAAGATGTACCGCCTTCTAAACCATGTGCCATAACTTTCATGACTCTAACCATAGCTGCGGTTTTCCAATCGCCTTCGCCACCAAAACCATAGCCGTCTGCCATTAGGCGCTGTACCGCTAAACCTGGTAATTGTTTTAGTTGTCCTAAATTTTCAAACGTGTCGGTAAATGCCTTAAAGCCACCTTGGTCTAAAAAGGCACGTAAACCTATTTCAATTTTTGCAGCTTCAACCAGAGAATCTCTCATGTTTCCACCGGCTTTTAAGTTTTCAGACAGGTTGTATTCAGATTCATATATTTTAATTAACTCAACTACTTGTTGCTCTGTAACCTCATTAATTTTTGCAGTAACATCTGAAGAATCATAACCATTAACAGACATTCCAAAACGTATTTGGGCTTCCACTTTATCACCTTCGGTAACAGCAACTTCACGCATATTATCTCCAATACGAGCTACTTTTAGGTTTCTCATTTCATCACAACCTAAAGCTACTCTGGACCAAATTCCAATTTTCTTATGGACTTGTTCTTCTTTCCAATGTCCAACAACTACTTTACGTTTTATACGCATACGAGACATTATGTATCCAAACTCGCGATCGCCATGAGCTGATTGGTTAAGGTTCATAAAATCCATATCGATGTCTTTCCATGGAATTTCAGCATTAAACTGTGTATGTAAATGACATAGTGGTTTATTTAAAATATTCAAGCCTGTTATCCACATTTTTGCAGGTGAAAACGTGTGCATCCAAGTAATGATACCTATACATTCTCTTGAAGCATTTGCAGCTTCGCACAATGCTGTAATTTCAGCAGGTGTTTTTACTGTTGGTTTAAAAACTACTTTTACAGGAATGTTAATAGAGGTGTCTAAACCGTTAGCAATTTCTTTTGAATTTTTTGCAACTTGATTTAAGGTTTCTTCACCATAAAGATGTTGACTCCCTGTCACAAACCAAATTTCTTTATTCGAAATATCTATCATAGTGTGGATAATTATTGACCGTAATAGGCATTTTTACCATGCTTTCTCTGGTAATGTTTTTTTATTAATGAATCTTTTAAGCGTGGTGCACTAGGGTTAATTTGAAGGGTTAAATACGCCATTTCTGCTACCACTTCTAATACTTTGCTGTTATACACTGCTTTAGCTGCATTTTTTCCCCAAGTAAAAGGCCCATGATTTCCTATTAAAATCATTTCAACTTCTTTATGAGATAAGTTTTTTTCTTTAAAACAATCTAAAATTTGAATGCCTGTGTTATGTTCATAATTCCCTTCAATCAAATCATCTCGCATGGGTGGTGCACAAGGTATATCAGCCGTTAAATGATCTGCATGCGTTGTTCCAAAAATAGGCACATCCTTTTGCGCTTGAGCCCATGCACAAGAAAATTTGGCATGAGTATGGGCAACACCACCTATATCATCCCAATTTTTATATAAATAAGAATGCGTTTTAGTATCTGATGAAGGTCGCATCTTACCTTCAACTATATTGTTATCAAAATCTACAATAACAATATCATCTGGTTTTAATGTTTCATAAGGCACACCACTTGGCTTTATAGCAAATATAGCGTCAGCTCTATCTGCCGCACTTACATTCCCAAAAGTGTAAACTACAAGATCCAATGCATTAAGCTGCATATTGGCTTCATAGCATTCTTCTTTTAGAGATTTATACTTGGAACTCATATTCATTTGATTTTATAGATTCTTCTATAAACTGACCTAGTTTTTTATAGGCTTGCATATAGTTTGCATATACTTTTACTTGGTTTGATTGTGGAAAATATTCAGCTTCAAAATCACTTCCCATTACTTTACTCGCTTCTACAACATTATCATAAACACCTCCAGCAACTGCTGCATATATAGCTGCTCCTAATGCTGGAGCTTGGTCAGATTCTGCCACTTTTATTGGCATGTTTAATACATTAGCTAAGGTTTGCATAATAAATGGCGATTTACGTGCCACACCGCCAATACCAATAACGGTATCTATTTTTATACTTTCATCTTCAAAACGATCTACAATCATTTTAGAACCAAAACAAATAGCGTTTACTAAAGCTTTAAAAATATGAGGTGCTTTTGTTCCCAATGAAATTCCTGTAAAAGCTGCTTTCAATTCTTGGTTAGCGTCTGGTGTTCTACGTCCATTCACCCAATCCAAAGCAATTGGTACCGCTTCTTCTAACGGAATTTGTTCTGCTTGTTCTGCTAAAGTTCGTATAAAATTTGTATCTACTTCGTCTTTAAGTTTTGCTTTTTGCTCTTCCGAAAGTATTGAAGAGGTCAACACTAAATTATCTATTGGCCAAGCTAAAACGTTTTTAAACCATGCCAATACATCTCCAAATGCAGATTGACCTGCCTCTAAACCAACCAATCCTGGAATTACAGAGCCATCTACTTGTCCACAAATGCCTTTAACACAATTTGCTCCAATTACTTCTTCATCTGCAACCATAATGTCACAGGTTGACGTTCCCATAACTCTAACTAAAGCGTGTTTATCAACCTTGGCCCCAACTGCTCCAGAATGCGCATCAAAAGTACCAACAGCAATAACTGTATTAGTTGTTAATCCTAATTTATTAGCCCATTCTTCATTTAAGTGACCAGCAATTTCGTCTGATGTAAATGTTTCATCGTAAAGATTATCTCTTAATTCCGCTAAATAAGGATCTAATTGTGATAGGAATTCTTTTGCTGGCAAACCATTCCAGCTTTTGTGCCACATGGCTTTGTGTCCTGCGGCACATCGACTTCGCTTAAAAGTATTTAAATCTTGATTATCAACCAACATATATGTCATATAATCGCAATGCTCCATCCAAGTGTAAGCTGCTTCTTTCACTGCTTTATCTTGTCTAGCAATATGTAATATTTTTGCCCAAAACCATTCCGAAGAATAAATCCCACCTTCATATTTAGTGTAATCTTCTCCGCCCCAATCCCTTGCTAAATCATTAATCTCATTTGCTTCTTTTACTGCAGTGTGGTCTTTCCAAAGCACCATTAAAGCATTTGGGTTGTTTTTAAATTCATCTACTAAAGCTAAAGGTGTACCATCTTTTGTTAATGGTAATGGTGACGAACCAGTGGTGTCTATGCAAATACTTACCACAGATTCTTGAGACACATTACTTTGAGCAATTACTGATGTAATGGTCTTCTCTAAACCTTCAATATGGTCTAAAGGATGTTGTCTAAATTGATTGATTCCAGGGTTGCAATATTTTTGTTCCTTCCAACGAGGATACCAAAATACTTCTGAAGCTAACTCCGCTCCATTTTGTGTATCTATCAATACAGCTCTAACAGAATCTGAGCCGTAATCTAGTCCTATTACGTTTGCTTTCATAATTTTGGCCTGTTAATCAAAACAAATTTAAAATAAAAAAAGAGAAGGTGACTTAATAACAAGTTTATTACAACAAGGTTATACCATGGTAAATTCAAATCCTGATTTTGTTGTTGTTGGCGAAGGGAGAAATTTCACTTTAGAAATGGTAAATACAGCTGTTGCTATGATTGAAGAAGCTACAGGTAAAAAAGTATTTTCCCGTTGGAAAACCTAGCCCTGTCATAATTAGAACCGCTAGAAAATATCTTGGTTTGGAAGCAAGGGAAACAATTATTATAGGTGATACTATGGATACTGACATTTTAAAAGGCATTTAAGGTAAAGCTTTTACGGGTCTATCTTGATAGTTTGGATAGCTATTTCGACTTCTTACTGGATAAAGTTCTCGCCCAAAAATGGTCAAAACAAAAAAGCCACCCTTTCGTGCAGCTTTTTCTTCTGATGCTCCCCTTCTTGGACTCGAACCAAGGACCCTTTGATTAACAGTCAAATGCTCTAACCAACTGAGCTAAAGAGGAGTGTTATTTTAACTTTTTGCGAGCGCAAATATATATATTATTTTTTAATCACTACAAATATAATGCTTAAAAAGTTTATTTAAATATGGCTTTAAAAATATCATTGCCGTTGGCGAATAGAACCAAAGCAATTAGAATAAAAAAACCTGCCATCTGCGCATACTCCATAAACTTGTCACTTGGTTTACGCCTTGATACCATTTCATATAGCAAAAACATGACATGGCCACCATCTAATGCAGGAATTGGTAATAAGTTTAATACGCCTAACATGATAGATAAAAACGCCGTGATAGCCCAAAAAGATTCCCAACTCCAAGTATCTGGAAAGATGTCAAATATTGCCTTAAATCCACCAACACCTTTATATGCTCCGGTACTTGGGCTAAAAATTAATTTTAATTGCATCCAATAAGAACCCATTTGTTGCTTGAACTTATTTAATCCAACACCAAAACTTTCGCCTAACGCATACTCCTTTTTTATGATATTATAATAGCCTAAAGTTTCGATATCGCTTAAATTTCCACCAGGCACAATTCCAAACTTACCATTCTGATCAACTTTAAGCTCCCTTGTCAAAGTCTGATTGTCTCTTAAAATTACAACTGGAACTGTTTGTCCTTTTAATTGGTCCAATCTAGATTCTACCTCATCAAAATATTTTAATGGTTCATTATTTATTGAGGTTATAATGTCTCCTCTTTTTAAATCAACGGTCTTATTTAGTGATGAATCTGACACTTGTTCAACTACGAAAGGATAACGTAATTCAAAAAAAGATTTGTTCTTACCAGTGCTTAATCTACCAAGATAGTCTTCCGGAAGAATAATATCTTTTTGGACACCATCTCTCTCTATGGTTATTTCTTGAGCCTCTATTAAATATTTTCTTATATCAGAATAATTTTCAATTTCATTCCCGTTTATTGAAACAACCTTATCTCCTGTCTGTGCTCCTAATTCAACTAAAAGAGGATTTGTAACCCAATAACCATCTTCTATACTTTTAGCAGAAATATCTGTTTCCCCATAAGCAAAAGCCATAAAAATATAGATGATTACGGCTAGGATGAAATTAACAGTAACGCCGCCAAGCATTATAATTAAACGCTGCCAAGCTGGTTTAGACCTAAACTCCCATGGTTTTGGTGGTTCTGCCATCTGTTCTTTATCCATACTTTCGTCTATCATACCAGCTATTTTTACATAGCCTCCAAGAGGTAACCAGCCAATACCATAAACCGTTTCGCCAATTTTCTTTTTAAAAAGCGAATATTTTATATCAAAAAACAAGTAAAACTTTTCTACTTTGGTTTTAAACAATTTTGCAGGAATAAAATGTCCTAGCTCATGCAAAACAATAAGCAAAGAAAGGCTCAACAAAAATTGAGATATTTTTATAACAAACTCCATAGATCTCTAGTCAAAAATTTATAATCGCACAAAAGTAGTTATTTAAGGTTACTTTAAAAAGATTATTGTATTAATGTATTCCTAATTTCACATAAACGCATTTTAGCGTTAAAAAATTCTCTAAAATTACTTTTCATTGTATTTTTGCGTCCTAAAAAAGATTGATGTTTTCATTTTTTAAATCGTACAAAAAGTTTGCCATTGTATTTTCAATTTTGTCGGCTGTTATTTTAGCAATCTTCTATAACATTTTAAAAGTTGATAAACCTCTACCTGTATACCAACCTGTTTCTGTGCAACCTGAATTGGTGGATAGTACAATACAGCATATAAGTAAATACCATAAGATTGCAGACTTTGAGCTTATCAATCAAAACGGAGAAATCATCACACAAGACAATTATAAAAATAAAATCTATGTGGCTGATTTCTTTTTTACAACGTGTCAAACCATTTGTCCAATTATGACAGACAACATGGTACAAATTCAAAAAGAAATCATGAATGACAATGATGTCATGTTGCTTTCACATACTGTAACTCCAACTATTGATAGTGTTGCTCAACTTAAAAAATATGCTATTGAAAAAGGGGTAAACGATGTTAAATGGAATTTAGTGACTGGAGACAAAAAACTAATCTACGATTTAGCGAGAAAAAGTTATTTGGCTGTAAAAACTTATGGTAATGGAGATGAATATGATATGATTCACACCGAAAATTTTATGCTCATAGATAAGAAACGGCAAATTCGAGGGTTTTATGATGGTACAAATCCTGAAGAAATTGAACGTTTATTGAATGATATTAATACCCTAAAAAAAGAATACAACAAATAGTTTATTAGAAACTATTTTTTTAGCCTGATTTTTTCAATTACTTTTGCTTCTTTAAAATCAATCTAAATAAGCTTGCGGATTACATTAGCACATCTCAAACGTGGAGAACAAGGTATTATCACAGATGTATCTTCAATTCATATTCCATTAAAACTTCTGGAAATGGGTTGTTTGCCTGGCAATACTGTTGAGTTATTACAACTTGCGCCATTTAAAGATCCTTTATATCTTAATGTTAATGGAACGCATTTGGCCATCAGAAAAGAAACTGCTATTCATATTTTAATTGAAAAAATAGTCAAATGAGTAAGCAAATAAATGTCGCTTTGATAGGCAACCCAAATACAGGAAAAACTTCAGTATTTAATGCACTTACTGGTTTAAATCAAAAAGTTGGAAATTATCCAGGAATTACTGTCGAGAAAAAAGAAGGTATTTGCAAACTGCCTAGAGGTGTAAAAGCTCATATTTTAGACCTTCCCGGTACTTACAGTTTAAATGCTTCTTCACTTGACGAAAATGTTGTCATTGAGTTGTTGTTGAACAAAAATGATAAAGATTTTCCAGATGTTGCCATTGTGGTTAGCGACGTAGAAAACCTGAAAAGAAACCTCCTTCTGTTTACACAAATAAAAGACCTTGAAATTCCTTCTATATTAGTCATCAATATGGCTGACAGAATGAATTATAAAGGCATTTCTTTAGATGTTGATTATTTAGAAGAACAGCTAGAAACCAAGATAGCACTAGTTAGTACAAGAAAAAATAAAGGTATAGATCATTTAAAATCTCTTATTTCAAATTTTAAAGAACTATCTGTAAAACCTTGCCTTAATGCTTCTGAAATTGATAAAGATTATTTTAAGAATTTACAGAATGCTTTCCCAAACCAATTGCTATACAAGCTCTGGTTAGTTATTACTCAAGATGTCAATTTTGGAAAAACGAACAGAAAAGAAATTGATGCGGTTGATAATTTTAAAACTAAAACCAAAAGTGATTTAAAACGTCTTCAGCAAAAAGAAACCATAAAACGCTATCAGTTTATTAATAACGTTCTTAAAGTTGGGCAAACTATAGATGTTTCTAAAGCTAAAGACTTGCGGACAAAATTTGATAGAATTCTTACTCATAAAGTTTGGGGTTACGCCATTTTCTTCGTCATTCTATTAACCATATTTCAAGCCATTTATGATTGGTCCAGCATACCAATGGATTTTATAGATGGTGTTTTCGCATCATTTAGCGAATGGACTAAACAAACTTTACCTGCAGGAGATTTTACAAGTTTAATTGCTGAGGGAATTATTCCAGGGTTAGGTGGAATAGTGATTTTTATTCCACAAATTGCATTCCTGTTTTTATTTATTTCTATTCTTGAGGAAAGTGGTTATATGAGTCGTGTGGTATTTTTAATGGATAGAATTATGAGGCGGTTCGGATTGAGTGGAAAAAGTGTGGTGCCTCTTATTTCAGGAACTGCTTGTGCAATTCCGGCAATTATGGCCACTCGTAATATAGAAAGTTGGAAAGAACGTCTTATAACAATTTTGGTAACTCCTTTTACAACATGTTCTGCGAGGCTTCCTGTGTATTTAATAATTATTGCTTTGGTAATTCCAGAAGGGCGGTTTTTTGGGCTTGGTTACCAAGCTTTAACCCTTATGCTACTCTATTTAATCGGATTTGGTGCTGCGATTATTTCCGCTTATTTATTAGATAGAATTCTTAAAATAAGAAGTAAAACCTTTTTTGTTGTAGAAATGCCTAACTATAAACTTCCTTTGCCAAAAAATGTAGCCATTACAGTTGTTGAAAAGACCAAGTCTTTTGTGTTTGGAGCAGGTAAAATTATTTTAGCTATTTCAATTATTCTTTGGTTTTTGGCATCTTATGGTCCAGGAGAAAATTTTAATAATGCCGAAAATATTATTGCTGAAGAATATGCTTCAAAAGACTTAAGCAATGAAGAAATCCAACAACATATTGCATCCTATAAATTGGAACACAGCTTTATTGGTATAACTGGAAGAGCCATTGAGCCAGCCATAAGGCCTTTGGGTTATGACTGGAAAATTGGCATAGCCATTTTGAGTTCTTTTGCGGCACGTGAAGTTTTTGTTGGAACTTTGGCTACCATATACAGTGTTGGTAGTGATGAAGAAGACACCATTAAAAATAGAATGGCTGGAGAAGTGAATCCAATTTTAGGAACACCTTTGTTTAATTTTGCATCTGGAATTTCGCTTATGCTATTCTATGCTTTTGCGATGCAATGTATGAGTACACTTGCCATTGTAAAACGAGAAACCAATAGTTGGAAATGGCCAACGTTGCAATTAGTAATTATGAGTAGTTTTGCTTATTTGGTTGCATTAATTGCATTTCAAGCATTAAAATAGTATATTAAGTTTAGTAATTTATACAATCATGAACACCGCAATTCAAAATATATTAGTCCTTATTGCAGTTACACTTGCAGTTGTTTTTTTAATCAAGAAGTTTTTCTTTAAAAATTCGAAAACAAAAAAAGCTTGTGGAACTGACGACTGTGGTTGTCATTAACAAAATTATCCTAAACCTACATCCAGTGTCATCATAATTATAAAGCCTCCAATAAATCCTAGTGTAGCGATATCAGTGTATTTATCTCTTTGGGTTTCTGGAATTACCTCTTCAACAACAACAAAAATCATAGCTCCTGCTGCAAAAGCTAAAGCATACGGTAATATTGGTGTGAAGAACGTTACAGCCAGTGCACCTATTACAGCAGATATTGGTTCAACTATTGCGCTCATTTGTCCATACCAAAAACTTTTAAACTTACTAACACCTTGTCTTCTTAAAGGCATTGAAACAGCTAAACCCTCTGGAAAATTTTGAATTCCAATACCTATGGCTAAAGCTACAGCACCACCAATAGTTGCTCCAGGCATTCCTGCTGCAACTCCACCAAACAAAACACCTACAGCTAAGCCTTCAGGGATATTATGCAGTGCAATTGCTAATACTAATAGTGTAGTTCTGTGCCAGGGAGTTTTAACACCTTCTTTTTCA
>DATGBV010000137.1:0-2797 GCA_035312485.1 Flavobacteriaceae bacterium
TGTAACTATTGATGCTTCGGACTGGTATGTAAGTTCAAGATTAACGAAGAGATTAAAAGAAAATCTCGAAGTTAACGTATCTGGATATAGAGACTATTACATAGACCACATTTACGATCGTGCCTTATTTTATGACAGTTTAGCAACCCAACTTACAAACAGAAAAATACCACATACGCTATTACTACACCATAACTTAACATCTGCATTATTTTTAGATGATTTGATAACTCATTTTAAAAATAAGGGGTGGGAAGTCATAAATGCCAACCAAGCATTTAAAGATTCCATTTACAATAATGAACCCAATACTATTCCAGCAGGAGAAAGTCTTATTTGGGCTTTGGCAGAACAGTCTGGCAAATACGATGATATACTTCGCTATCCTGCTGAAGATTCTCAATATGAAAAAGAAGCAATGGATGGTTTAGGACTTTAATAAAAGTAAGCACTTAAGTTTATATAATTGATGGAGATTTGTATAACTGCTTAAAGTGTTTAGTTTTAGTGTTGGAGCACAGTCATTTGATTGTGCTCTTTTTTTTAAATAACAATTTTCCAAGATGAAATTTCAAAAACAGGCAGTTTATAACAGATTCTTTATTACACAAGATTAGCAAACTATTTTTAGGGTTAAACTAATTAATAAATGCCTAGTAATGGTTGTTACATAACTACAATTCCCAAAACCCAAACAGTCATTTGGGTTCTAATAATAGGTCTATTTTTTAGCTGTAAAAGCACTTATACTGATTATCATTATCAACAATTAGAAAGGATTACAATTGGAAATGGTTTAACCTTTCATCCAAAAGAAGAGCTGGTTCTTATTTCAAAACCAACTGAGTTAAAATCTGAAAACGGAAAACCATTCTACAGGATATTCCAGTTAAAATTTAAAGACAATCAATGGTGCTGCGAAACCGAAGTGCCTTTTTCAAGTGAGTTTACCGATTATCACCCTGTATTTTCACCTGACGGAAAATGGTTGTATTTCAACTCGGATAGACCCATCCCTAATTCCGAAAGGCAATCAGAAAAAATCAATATTTGGCGAATAAAGTACAACGATGGTATCTGGGACAAACCAGAATATTTAACAGCTATCAATACCGAAAATCACGAATCTTATCCAACTATTTCCAATATGGGTACACTCTATTTCAATTCAGATAGATCTGGAGGAAAAGGCTCAATGGACATCTACAAATCAGAGAATATTGATGGCAAGTTTTCAAAACCCATATTGGTAGAACAACTCAATTCAAAAGACAGCGAAAATGATATGTTTGTTGACCCTCAGGTGCAGTTCATCATTTTGAACAGATACCTCTTTGATACAAAAGAAATAGAACTTTTTATATCCTATTATAAAAATGGCAAATGGTTAAAACCAGAACCATTGACCAGTATTATTGAAACAGGTGTTTGGGAATTAACACCTACACTATCACCTGATGGCAAGTATCTATTTATCGAGGTAAATGGTAAGGTTCAAAAAAACAAAATTCAAGAAATATTCAAACAATAAAACTAAAATCATGAAAAAACTAAATGTATTAACAATCGTAATTGTATTACTATTTCAAGTAAACACTTTACATTCTCAAAGTGATGATTCCAACTATTATAAAGATTGGGAAGGCATGTGGTATGAAGTTATTGACGGCAAAACAAATGAATTCCCAAGTTTTGTGGTTACAAAATCTTTGTATGATAGCTCTTATGAAGAAGTATGGATGCAAGGTAAAGGCGGTCATTACGGAAAAGCTTGGAGAGCTTTTGACGGAAGTACAAAAAAATGGGACTTCGCATGGATTTCTACTGATGGTTTATTCCAATTATGGGAAGGAAAAAAAGTGGATGGTATTTGGTACATATACAAATATTTTGTTCTAGACAATGGTGAAAAAGTATTATCTAGACAGGCATTTATAGTTAATGATAAAACTCATATGACACGTACTAGTGAACATTCAAGAGACGAAGGAAAAACTTGGACATTGCGTTTTACGGAGAATTTTGTGAAGAAGTAATTCGTTTATTTAAAATGAAACAACACATCGCTCACATATCCCTTGTAGTCAAAGACTACGATGAAGCCATCAATTTCTACACAAAAAAACTTGATTTTGTTTTAATTGAAGATACGTATATATCAGAACAGGACAAACGTTGGGTGCTAATAGCACCACCTAATGCCAAGGAATGCTGTCTATTGTTGGCCAAGGCGTCAAACCCAGAACAAGCGAAGCATATTGGAAATCAAACTGGAGGACGTGTATTCCTCTTCTTGTTTACAGATGATTTTTGGAGAGATTATAATAAAATGCTAAATAATGAAATCCAGTTCGTCCGTCCACCTAAAGAAGAACCTTATGGTACAGTAGCAGTATTTAAAGATTTGTATGGAAATCTATGGGATTTGCTTCAGCCAAATGAACACAATAAGGGTGCTTTTTTTAATAAATGAATAGAATGACAACTAAAACAAAAATATTAATCATTATTTCTCTAGTCTGCTTATTAGGTTGTAAATCTTCCAATGTGGCTCAACAATCTAAAATCGCTACTTTGGATGAATCAATTATACCAAAAGAGATTAAACAATATGGACAATTTGTTGGAGAATGGAATTGTGAGGTGGGAAACTTACAAAAAGATGGTACTTGGGTATCTTCAAATGCTTCATGGCGATTCGAGTATATTCTGGGAGGAACGGCAATACAAGATTATTGGACAAACCCAGCAAATAGTAACGATTCAAATGAAACCCTTTTGGGAACTAATATCAGAA
>DATGBV010000138.1:0-2154 GCA_035312485.1 Flavobacteriaceae bacterium
AGCAGATTATCGAGATGCGTTAAAAGAGATAAATACAGATTCTATATCTTCTTCTGATTTTGAAAACATTACAAATACTGGGTTACGGATTATAAACGAGTTGTATGAATATGGTTTTTTAAAAGAGAATTACAATTTTGAAGATGAAAGGAATGTGATTATACTTGAGGATCGTGTAGAAAAACTTCGCACAACGTATTCTAATTTGGTTAATCAGGAAGACTTAACATCTATACTTAATAAAGCTTTACGAAACAATAACTTAAGTCAGTATAGAAATTTATTTATTTCACTTTTTTTTGATATAGTAGAGCCAAATTTAATCTATAATAAAACCTTTACAGAAAGTGCTCTAAAGGCAGAATTGGATAAAATTTCTTTTACCAGAGGAAGTATAGAAAAAGAAACATTAATCATTTCCAAAGGAGAAGTTGTTCAAGGTGATAAGTTTCAGATTTTAAAATCATTAGAGTCTGAATACGAATCCCAAGTCTGGAATGAATCCAATTATTATTGGATAGTATTTGCATACACCTTACTGGTGACATTAGCTTTATTGATGCTATTATTATTTCTTCGAAAATACAGATTACCTGTTTTTGAGGATAATACAAAAGTCACATTTATATTTTTCAACATCTTGTTAATGGTACTGCTTACAACACTAGTTGTAAACTATAATTCACAATATATTTATATTGTACCCATTTGTATTTTGCCATTAGTACTAAAAGCTTTTTTTGATGCAAGGCTAGGAATGTTTACTCATGTAATAACAGTTTTACTTTTGGGCCTAATTGTTCCGAATAATTATGAGTATATGTTTCTGCAAATTATAGCAGGTATTGTTACTATTCTTACAGTTTCTGAACTTTATAAACGTGCCAATCTATTTATTTCTGTAGGCCAAATAACACTTATCTATATTATTGCATATTTCGCATTTTTTATAATACATGAAGGTAGTATTGAGGCTATGCATTGGGAAACCTTTGCTATGTTTATTTTATGTGGTTTGGCAACCTTATTTGTTCAACCATTAATTTATGCTTACGAAAAGTTGTTTGGTTTGGTATCTGACGTTTCTCTATTAGAACTTTCTGATACTAATACTAAATTGCTTAAAGAATTATCCAATGTCGCTCCTGGTACTTTTCACCATTCACTTAATGTTGCAAATCTCGCTGAAGCTTCAGCAAACGAAATTGGAGCTAATGCGATGCTTGTTAGAGTTGGTGCTTTATATCATGATATTGGCAAGATGAAAAACCCAACATATTTTACTGAAAATCAATCAACAGGCATTAATCCTCATGACGAATTGTCTTCAACCGAAAGTGCTAAAATAATTATAGACCATGTTATTAATGGGATAGAAATTGCTAAAAAACATAATTTACCAGATAGAGTTATAGATTTTATTAGAACGCATCATGGAACCAGCATGGTGTATTATTTTTATATGAAGGAGAAAGAAATTAATGACACTATTGAGCATAGTAATTTTAGTTATCCAGGACCAAGACCATTTAGTAAAGAAACCGCTATTTTAATGATGTGTGATAGTGTTGAAGCTGCTTCTAAAAGTTTGAAAGAGCCAACATCTTCAAAAATCGATACGTTTGTAGAAAACATTATTAATAAACAGATGGTAACCGAACAATTTTTAAATGCAAACATCACATTCAAAGAAATACAATCTATCAAAAAAGTTTTAAAACATAAACTCGCCAATATTTATCATTTAAGAATAGAATATCCTGAATAAATAATCAAAAAAATAAATAAAATAGTTGCGTTCTTAAGTATGATAAGTTACATTTGCATCCGCAAATTTATTGCATAAGTTCTGAACAGAATAGGAGAGGTGCCAGAGTGGTAATGGAGCAGATTGCTAATCTGTCAACGCGTAAGTGTTGCCTGGGTTCGAATCCCAGTCTCTCCGCAAATTTAGATAACCTTTTCGGGGTGTAGCGTAGCCCGGTTATCGCGCCGCGTTTGGGACGCGGAGGTCGCAGGTTCGAATCCTGCCACCCCGACAAATATTAGAGTTACGGGCTCGTAGCTCAGCTGGATAGAGCACCTCCCTTCTAAGGAGGCGGTCATAGGTTCGAATCCTATCGGGCTCACGGAAAAACGCCTTAACTAATTGAT
>DATGBV010000139.1:0-2141 GCA_035312485.1 Flavobacteriaceae bacterium
TTTTCTTTCTTATCAATGCTTTGGTATCATTGTCCTGTAACTCAATAATGTAAATACCGTTTGCCAAAGTGTTGGCTTCAATTACATAGGCCTCATTTTGAATTTTACCATCTAAAATTTGTTGCCCAGACATATTGAATACCCGATAGTTAGTTTGATCTGGTAAATTGTATAAAGCAATAGTTTTATTTAATGCTATAATTTTAGTTTTAGAAATGGTTTCCTCTTCAATCCCTAACGCAAATTGACCCGCTTCAACTCCTTCATTTGCTGTTGGATTAAAATAGTATTCATGAATTGTTAGAGTATTTGCCACACCACCATTTGGTGAAGCGCTTATTCTAGCCCAACCATAATGTAAATCTGATCCAACATGAAACCGTAATCCTAAAAATTGACTTGAAACACCACACCAATTGGCAACACAACTTGAACTGCTATTTATATACATGAGAGATTGATAACTAATGCTATTTGAAAACCATGTTATTTGAGCATTATTTATTGACTGACCAGAAGTAAGTGCATATGGATAAGCAAAACCTAAAGAAGAAGAACCTAAAATACTTCCAGTATTAATGGTATTTGACGTTAAGACCCAAGCAAAACTTGCGTTTACGTAAAAACTAAATTCGGGATTTCCATCACTGCCATAGGCGTCTATTGCATAGTTCCGATTTGAAGTACTTGAGTCAATTGTATAATCGATAATTCCAGACCAACCATCTTGAGCGTTTAAATTAGCAATACCTGAAACAGCTATTGTAAGTGCAGAATATCTTTTAAGCTTTTTAGAAAGATCTTTTGAAGTAGTTTTTTTCATAATAAATAGATTAAGTTTCTGATTAAGTTGCAACTAAAGTATTCATAATTAAATAAAAATACAAATCAAACTAAATGAGCTTGATAAAATTATTAACAAAGTTATTAGAAATAAAAAAAGGACTAAAGTTTTAGTCCTTGTAAAGTAGCGAGAACGAGAATTGAACTCGTGACCTCCGGGTTATGAATCCGACGCTCTAACCGACTGAGCTACCTCGCCATAAAATTGAGGCTGCAAATATAAAAACAAAATTATTGGAAGCAAAGGATTAATTTGCTAAAATATTTTTTGAAATAGTTTTAAAACTTATTAATTAATGTATATATTGAGCGAAATAAATTTTAAAGGCTTTTATGGACGAGAAAATTAAATTTGAACTAGAATTTCCAATACACGCTTCACCGCAATTGCTGTATCAATATATATCTACACCTTCAGGATTATCAGAATGGTTTGCAGATAATGTGAATTCTCGTGGTGAACTCTTTAGATTTATTTGGGATGGAGCAGAAGAGCAAGCAAAATTAGTGAGTAAAAAAAGTGGAGAACGTGTTAAATTCAAATGGGTAAATGATGATGAAGACGCTACTTTTTTTGAAATAAGAATTCAGGTTGATGAGATTACCAAAGATGTGTCTTTAATGGTTGCAGATTTTGCTGAAGAAGATGAAGTAGATGAAGCCAAAATGCTTTGGGAAAACCAAATCTCAGATTTAAAACAAGTGCTCGGTTCAGCTTAAAATCACTTTGGTAATTTAAAGTATATTTGTCCCGAAATATTCGGGACTTTTTTATGATTAATTTTAACGGAAATATAATTGATAATGAAGAGATATTAACCTTTAAAAACAGAGGTTATAATTATGGAGATTCGCTATTTGAAACCATTAAAATTTTAAATGGTAAGCTCTTATTTTTTGAAGACCATTATTTTCGGTTGATGGCTTCTATGCGGATTTTACGTATGGAAATTCCTATGAACTTTACTATGGAGTTTTTAGAAGATGAAATCCTTAAAACTCTAAACTCTAATAATTTGTTGAACGAATCGGCAAGAGTTAAACTTAACATACACAGAAACGAAGGTGGTTTATATTTACCTGATACTAACTATATAAGCTATATAATTTCTTGTCAAGAGCTTAAAGAAGATATATATAATCTAAAAGATGAAACTTATGAAGTTGATTTGTTTAAAGATTATTATATAGCTCCAGGCCTGCTTTCTACTTTAAAAACAAATAATAAAGTGTTGAATGTTATTGCAAGCATTTATGCTAGCGAGAATAACCTACAAAATTGTCTTTTATTGAACACT
>DATGBV010000140.1:0-12149 GCA_035312485.1 Flavobacteriaceae bacterium
ATGTGGAGTTTCTGGTGGTGAAAAAGGTGCAAGGCATGGCCCATCTATAATGCCTGGAGGTTCAAAAGAAAGCTATAATCATGTATCACCTATTTTGGAAACCATTGCAGCAAAAGATTCAAACGGAAAGCCTTGCTGTACATTTGTTGGGCCTGAAGGTTCAGGTCATTTCGTTAAAATGGTTCACAATGGTATTGAGTATGCCGAAATGCAATTATTGGCAGAGTTGTATGCATTAATGTCAACCACGATGAGCAATCAACAAATTGCGCATGAATTTTCTAACTGGAATGCAGAACAATTGGAAAGTTATTTACTCAAAATAACAATTAATATCTTACAGGAAAAAGAGAACGAAGATTATTTGTTAGATAAAATATTGGACACGGCCCAAAATAAAGGTACTGGTTCTTGGTCTAGTAATACTGCTCTTAATCTTGGGTATCCAACTACTATGATGACATCGGCTGTATTTGCAAGATGCATTTCATCTTTTAAAAAAAAACGTGTTGCATATTCAAAACAAATTAGCACTATTTCTAATAACAAATCAAATATTGATTTACAGCAATTAAAGAACACTTATCAGTTTGCAAGAATTATAAATCACCAACAAGGTTTCGCGTTGATTAAACAAGCTTCTGAAATCTATAAATGGGACTTAAACTTATCTGAATTGGCCAGAATATGGACAAACGGTTGTATAATTCGCTCTAAATTAATGAGTGATTTATCTACTGTTTACAAAAAAGTTGATGATATTTTTGACAATTCAGAACTATTTAATTTTTTAAATGCAGTTGAAAAAGATGTTTCTGAAACCATTCAAAGAGCATTTTCCAAAAGAGTTTCTTTCGATACATTTTGCACCGCCTATAATTATTGGATAGCGATAACATCAAATAAACTGCCTGCTAATTTAATTCAAGCACAACGGGATTATTTCGGTGCACATACATATCAGCGTGTAGACAAAGAGTTTACTCAATATTTTCATACAAAATGGAATGAATAATGATTGATTATTCTCTAATATCTGCTGTCTTATTAGGCATAGTGGTACTGCTGGTACTTATTCTAAAATTTAGAATTCAGGCATTTATTGCATTACTTATTGCAAGTATTCTGGTAGGTATTATAGCAGGCATGCAACCAACAGTAATTATTTCTACCATGCAAGAAGGTATGGGCAATACACTAGGTTTTGTTGCTGTAGTGGTTGGGCTTGGAGCAATGTTTGGAGCTATTTTGGAGCATTCTGGAGGAGCAGAGGCTTTGGCTAATTATTTACTTCAAAAATTTGGAGACAAAAATGCATCTTGGGCTTTGGTTATTACAGGTTTTTTTGTTGCCATTCCAGTTTTTTTTGATGTTGCGTTTATTATTTTAGTGCCTCTTATCTATTCATTACAGCGAAAAACCAAAAAATCATTATTGCTATATGGCATTCCACTACTTGCTGGATTGGCCATTACACATTCTTTTATTCCACCAACACCAGGTCCTGTAGCTGTTGCAGATATTTTAAAAGCAGATTTAGGTTGGGTAATTTTATTTGGCTTTCTTGTTGGTATTCCGACCGCTATAGTTACAGGTCCTTTATTTGGAAAGTATATTGCAAAAAAAATACATGTAAATGCGCCTGAACTACTTGATAACAAAAATACAACTGTAGCTTATCCAGGAGTGGGATTAATTCTGTCAATAATAGGAATTCCAATAATTTTGATTGTTTGTAATACATTATTAAATAGCCCTCTATTGGAAAGCCTTAATATGCCATCCAAAATTAAAGAATGGCTAAAAATGATTGGTCATCCGTTTACTGCTTTAATAATTGCAAATTTAATTGCCTGGTATCTACTAGGAATAAGGAGAAAAGCTGGTAAAGAAGCCTTATTAAAAATCACAACCAAGTCTATGGCTCCTGCTGGAATCATTATATTGTTAACTGGAGCAGGTGGTGTATTTAAGCAAATGTTGGTCAACACAGGTACAGGTGAGATGTTGGCCAATTATTTTGCCAGTCAAGGTGTAAGTATGTTATTATTTGCATTTATTGCATCCTCATTAGTTAGAATTTTACAAGGTTCTGCAACTGTAGCTATGATTACAGCTGCAGGTCTGACAGCACCTCTATTAGCAGAAGGTGTAAGTGAAATTGACAAAGCTCTTTTAGTTATTGCTATTGCTTCTGGTGCTTCAATTTTATCACATGTCAATGACAGTGGCTTTTGGTTAGTGAGTAAATATTTAGGACTTACAGAGAAGGAAACATTTAAAAGCTGGACCATTATGACTACTTTATTGGCTCTTGTTGGATTCGCTTCAGTAAGTGTCTTTTCATTAATTTTTTAATCCTTTAGAATGAGAAATTATTTTAAATCCAATAGTACAATAATTGCATTTGTTTTATTGCTTATGCATATTCCAATAAGTGCTCAAGAACCTTTGTTGGTTAATGTTTATAATCGTAGTACTACAAGTTTAAACGGCAAGTGGCATTATATTGTGGACCCTTATGAAAACGGCTATTATAATTATAGATTAGAAGCTTTTGATAAAAGTAAAAACCCAAGTAAAGATGCTTATTTCTTAAATTCTAAACCCAGAAATATATCCGATAGAATAGAATATGATTTTGATTTATCTGAATCCATTAATGTTCCTGGTGATTGGAATTCGCAAGATGATAAACTATTCTATTACGAGGGCACAGTATGGTACAAAAAATCTTTCAATTATAAAAAAACTGATATTAATAATCGTGTTTTTGTTTATTTCGGAGCGGTCAATTATGTTGCTGAAGTTTATCTAAATGGAAATAAACTAGGTATTCACGAAGGTGGTTTTACTCCTTTTAACTTCGATATTACAGACTACCTTAAAAATGAAGACAATTACTTAATTGTCAAGGTGGATAATAAACGGAAAAAAGAAAATGTACCAACAGTAAATACAGACTGGTGGAATTATGGTGGCATTACCAGAGATGTAAAACTGGTTGAATTGCCTTCCACATATATTCAGGACTATTTTATTCAGCTTAATCCTGAAAACAACAAGCAAATTAAAGGATACATTAAGTTAATAGGTGATAAAATAGAAAATCAAAAAGTGACTATTCAAATTCCTGATTTAAAAATTAATGAGTCTTTTATTACTGATGAAACTGGAAATCTGCCAATTGAAATTAATGCACAAAACATCTCATACTGGTCAGATACCAATCCATATTTATATGATGTGACCATAACTACTGAAACTGATGAAATAAAAGACCAAATAGGCTTTAGAATAATTAAAACAAGAGGAGCAGAAATGTTGCTTAACAATAAACCCATTTATTTACGTGGTATATCCATTCATGAGGAAAATCCAATAAAAGGAGGAAGGGCAAATACACTTGGCGATGCAAAACTACTTTTAAATTGGGCAAAAGAGTTGGGATGTAATTATGTACGTCTGGCGCATTATCCTCACAATGAACACATGTTAAGATTGGCAGACCAAATGGGAATGATGGTTTGGGAAGAAAATCCAGTATATTGGACAATAGAATGGGACAATAACAACACATATCAAAATGCCAAAAATCAATTAACCGAATTAATCCAAAGAGATAAGAATAGAGCTTCAACCATTATCTGGTCTATGGCAAACGAAACACCTGTAACAGAAGCCAGAACAGAATTTTTAATTAACTTAACTAACGTTGCTCGTAGTTTAGATAACACAAGACTTATCAGCGCTGCATTAGAGCAAAATAACAATCCTGAAAATTCCAATATAAAACACATTAATGATCCTTTTGCCGAATATGTAGATGTATTGAGTTTTAATCAATATATAGGTTGGTATGCTGGTTTGCCTGAAAATTGTCGAGACATTATTTGGGAAATACAACAAAACAAGCCTGTATTAATTTCAGAGTTTGGAGCAGGAGCAAAGCATGGTTTTCATGGAGATAAATTAAAACGTTGGACTGAAGAGTATCAGGAATATCTATACATTGAAACATTAAACATGATAGATAAGATTCCTCAACTATCAGGGTTTTCTCCTTGGATATTGGTTGATTTCCGTTCACCAAGAAGACATCTTCCTAATATTCAGGATGGATGGAATAGAAAAGGTTTACTTTCTTCAGAAGGTGAAAAGAAAAAGGCATATTTTGTTTTACAAGAATTTTATAAAGACAAAAAAATAAAAAACAATTGATCTATAAGAAGATGTCGTCTACAAAATCGATTTCAAATAAACTACAAGAAATTGAATCATATTTCAAATTCAAAGATGTTTTAAATAATGAAATATCCAAAGCATCTGTAGGATGGCAGATTTACCATACTTTAAAAGTCATTAATTTGGTAGCTTCAGTTTTAAAACAATCCAATTCTAAAGATCATAGGGCAGCTCCTAATGAATTTAAATCGAAATATTTTGAAGCCAATCATTTTCCTAGAGGTATAGCCAAAGCACCCAAGTTCGCATTGCCACCGGAGGCGTTTAATTTAAATGACCTAGAGCAGCAATTGATACAAGCAAGACAAAGTGTTTTAGATATTACAGAGATAGAAGATTCTGCAAATTTTGAGCATTTTATTTTTGGAGTACTTAACAAAAAGGAAACTGAAAAGTTTTTAAATATTCATACAGAACATCATTTAAAGATTATTAGAGATATTCTAAAAGCAAAATAACTATATGTCACATTGGTATGATATAATAGACATTCATAAAATTGATTCGCCTTCACTGGTCTTGTTTCAAAACCGTTTGGACCACAATCTTCATAAAATGCTAGAAATGGTTGGCAAACAAGCTGATAAGCTAATGCCACATGTCAAAACCAACAAAATGCCAAAGGTCATAGCTAAATGTATTTCTCTTGGCATTAAAAATTTTAAAGCTTCAACTATTTCTGAAGCAGAAATTGCTGCCAGAGCAGGAGCAGAGTCTGTTTTGATTGCACATCAATTAGTTGGTCCAAAAATAGAGCGCTTTTGTAATTTAATTAATCATTTTCCAGATACTCATTTCTTTACAATTGTTGATAATAAATTGAGTGCCATTCAACTCAATGAGTCTGCACTAAAACATGATTTAGAGATAGGTATTTTTGTTGACATAAACAACGGAATGAATCGTTCTGGGATTGAACCTAACAAAAATATTTTTGAATTAATAGATGAAGTAAATCTATTTAAAAATTTATATTTCAAAGGATTACATGTTTATGATGGTCATTTTAGAAATCCTGATTTTAAAGAAAGAAAAAGTGAAATTGAGGAAGCATTTTCAGACATCAATTCAGTATTTAATGCCTTAAATAAAACATATCAAAATATCCAACTTGTTTGTGGTGGCACACCATCTTTTACATCCCATCTAACAGAGCCAAATAGAATTTGTAGTCCTGGTACATGTGTGTTTTGGGATTATGGTTATGATGAAAAACTGAAAGAACAAGCATTTAAATTTGCTGTTTTGGTAGTTACAAGAGTGATATCAAAACCGGCTAAAGGTATAGTTACCATTGATCTTGGTCATAAAGCCGTTGCTTCAGAAAACCCTATTGACAAACGTGTAATGTTTTTGAATCTTGAAAACTATCAATTAATATCACAAAGTGAAGAACATGGTATTTTATCTGTTGATGATGATTCTAAAATTGAAATTGGTGATGTTTTATTTGGTGTCCCATATCATATTTGTCCAACAATCAACCTTTATGATGAAGTTTCTGTGATATCTCAAGGTAAAAAAATAGATACTTGGGAAATTACAGCTAGAAAAAGAAAATTAACGATTTAAATTTCTTAATATTGATGCTTAATTTTCAATATGGCCCATGGGAAAAACTCCTAATAATGTCCTTATAATTTTAGCCTTTTTTTCAATTTATGTTATTTGGGGATCAACCTATTTATTGAATAAAATAGTCGTGGCAGAATTGCCTCCTTTTATGCTGGCTTCAATTCGGTTTATTGTTGCTGGCATTCTGATTTTTATCATTGCCTTAACCATGGGAAAGTCAATAAAAATCAATTTTAAGCAATTTATAAATACAGTTATTGCTGGTTTTTTGTTTTTAACTTTAGGTAATGGCTTAATGGTTTGGGCACTTATGTTCGTTGATAGTGGCTTTACAGCATTGGAGATTTCTGCACAACCGCTATTGGTCCTTATTTTAATGCGCATCCATCAAGGAAAGAAAATTAAATTGATGTCTTACATTGGTGTCATATTGGGTGTTGTAGGTATTTATTTATTAGTTAGCCAAAAAGAAATTATTAGCCAGGAGGGAAGTATTATAGGTATGGTTATGATTTTTATTTGCATGTTGAGTTGGGCATATGGAAGTTTGTTTGTTGGTAATGCAAATCTTCCATCCAACTATTTCGTGAATACTGGCTATCAAATGGTAGTAGGTGGGTTTATGCTTTTTTTGGCTAGCATCTTGATTGGTGAAACATGGACATCTCCAGTAGTTTGGAGTAGTAAATCTGTATGGTCTATGGTATTATTAATAGTATTCGGAAGTATTATTGCATTTACATCATTTAATTATCTGTTAAAAGCAGTTTCCCCAGATAAAGTAGCAACATCAACCTATGTAAATCCAATTATTGCCTTAATATTAGGTTGGTATTTTCTTAACGAACAAATTACTACTCAATCCGTAATTGCTGCAGCCATATTGCTTACAGGTGTTTATTTTATAAATACCAAGAAAAAACTTACCATTTTTAGACGATTTTTGAGTATTGGAAATAAGTGATGTTTTTTTAAGAGTATTTATTGTAACAAATTGGGTAATTGCTTATCTTTTCTATATAAACTGTTATAAAATCAATCAAAAATGAAAAAAGTTACCCTTTTATTGTTGGCAATAGCTATGTTTTACAGTGCTTTTGGTCAAACAAAATTCACAACACAGCAATGGCAAGAAGACCTTAAGTTTCTTCAGGAAACAGTGCATAAGGACTATTCTTTTTTATTCAAAAAAACTACTGCAGAAGAGTTTGATAAAAAAGTAGATGCATTACATGATAATATCCCTAATTTATCAGATCATGAAATCATTGTTGGTCTATCTGAAGTTATATCGCTATTTAAATATGGCCACACCAGATTAGGATTTGAATCTGCTCCAATTCCTTTACATTTTTTACCTATGAATTTATATCACTTCAATGATGGAATTTTTATTGAAGGTGCCCAAGAAAATTACAAGAGCGCATTAGGAGCAAAGGTGGTAAAGATTGGCAATATGAATATAGATGAAGTCTTAAAAACAATTTATCCTGTTGTACCTGCCGAAAACGATCAGTTTTTTAAAGCCTATGGCATGTTTTATTTGGTATCTCTGGAAGTCCTGCATACACAAGGTATTATTGACAATATTTCAGATCCTGTTGAAATGACTTTAGAGAAAGATGGAAAAACATTCAAGCAATTGTTCAAACCACTTTCAGCTGGAGAAAATATTCCACGACGTTATACTTTAACAAGACAACACGGCTCATGGTTAAGTGCCAGAAATCAAGATAGTACACCATTATATCTTGATAAGCTTGATAAAATATATTACTACAAATATCTTCCTGAATATAAAACGGTTTATGTAAGGCATAGTCAAATTCAGGATGACCCTGAAGAAAATATTCCTGATTTTTACAATCGGTTATTCAATTTTATTGAAAATAATGATGTAGAGCGTTTAGTTCTCGATGTAAGGCTTAATGGAGGCGGAAACAACTATAAAAACAAACCTATTGTTACAAGTGTGATTAAATCAGAAAAGATCAATAAGGTTGGAAGTTTTTTTGTGGTTATAGGCAGGCAAACCTTTTCAGCTTGCCAGAATTTGGTAAACGAGCTGGATAATTACACAAATGCCATTTTTGTTGGAGAGCCTACAGGAGAGAATATAAATTTTTATGGTGATAATAGAGAGGTTAAATTACCTAACAGTCAAGTCTCAATCTATCTATCGTTTGCTTGGTGGCAAGATAAGCCTCAATGGGAGAACGGGCCTTGGTTAGCACCACATATTAATATAGATATGAGCTTTAATGAGTATAAAACCAATAAAGACCCAATTATGGATGCCATACTATCATTTTCTGATGAAGGTTTTATTACAGATCCTATGGCACATCTCACAGAGTTATTCCTTTCAGGAGCGATAGACCAATTAAAGGCAGATGCCAAAAAAATGGTCGAAGATCCAAGATATGGTTATTTTAATTTTGAAAGCGAATTTAACCAAGCAGGTTATAACCTTTTAAGTAATGGGCAACATCAGGAAGCTATTTTTGTTTTCCAACTCAATACTGAATTTTTTCCAGATTCTCCGAATGTTTGGGACAGCCTTGCAGAAGGATATATGAATGCAGGTGATAAAGAACAAGCTATAGAATTCTATAATAAGGCACTAAAAATGGATCCGGAAGGTCAAACAGGTCAGAATGCTAGATTAATGCTTAATAAAATCAATAGTGATAATTAAAGGTTTTGTTGTTGTTTAAACTGTTATATTTAAGGAATTAAGCACTTTCAGGTCTTCTGCTCATTATCGTATCTTTAATATGAAGTAAGCTATTTACAATTGCTATTAATTCAAATTTTAAGAAGTTTTTATTCTTTTTACTAAAATGACTAATACAATGTGTATAGAGCGGTTGTTTCCCTTTTTTAACATTGACAAAGTAAGTATCTTTTTCGGCATCCAATACTACCATACTCTTATAATTGCTTTCAATTAAGAACCAATAAGACAAGCTGTTTATCTGATTGAATAAAGATAGATTAGCGTCCATAATAAATAAGTTTAAAGATTCGGATTTCATCGTTTATTATTTTTAAGATAGGAAGTAGATTCATCTACTTCAAAATAGTTTGATATACACCAATTATTTTCGATAAACTGAAAGTTGAAATCCTTTAATCGATTAATTCTTCGCATTCGTGGAGTTCAAAATAATTCAATTTAAAACACATTTATAAATGCCCAAAATTCTAACTGAAAACATGATTTATATCATATGATTCGGTTTGGTTATTCAATAGCTTTATAAACTATAACAAAAGGTATAAACTAAATTTTCATATTATGGAATTACTTGAAGAAACCAGAACTAGGGTTTATAAATTCGGAAATAAAACGGCAGATGGCAATAGTACAATGAAAAACCTTTTAGGAGGAAAAGGGGCTAATCTGGCCGAAATGAGTGCCATTGGTATTCCTGTACCTCCAGGATTTACCATTACAACAGAAGTTTGCACAGAATACAATCTTCTTGGTAAAGAAACAGTGCTTAAAACCATAAAAGAAGATGTAGAAAAAGCAATTGCTAATATTGAAAATAGTATGGGTACTGTTTTTGGTGATAAAGAAAATCCTTTATTGATTTCTGTTCGTTCAGGAGCTCGTGTTTCCATGCCTGGAATGATGGATACTGTATTGAATTTAGGCTTAAATGATGAAGTGGTTATTGGTTTGGCAAAAAAAACCAATAATAAACGTTTTGCCTGGGATTCTTACAGACGTTTTATTCAAATGTATGGAGGAGTGGTTTTAGGTATGAAACCAAAATCCAAAGATGATATTGATCCGTTTGAAGAAATTATGGAGCACCTAAAAGAAAAAAGAGATATCCAGCTAGACACTGAATTTTCTGTTCAGGATTTACAGGATTTAGTATACGATTTTAAAGATGCTGTAAAAAAACGTACAGGGCATCACTTCCCAACAGATCCATGGGAACAACTTTGGGGAGCCATCTTTGCTGTTTTTAACAGTTGGAATGGCAATCGTGCTGTGTATTATAGAAATATGCATGGCTATCCAGCAGATTGGGGAACAGCAGTGAATGTCCAAGCCATGGTCTATGGTAATATGGGTGATAATTCTGCAACAGGTGTTTGTTTTACCAGAGATGCTGGTACTGGAGAAGATGTTTTTAATGGCGAATATTTAGTTAATGCTCAAGGCGAAGATGTTGTTGCTGGTGTAAGAACGCCTCAACAGATTACAAGACTAGGGTCTCAACGTTGGGCAGAATTGGCAAGAGTAGAAGAGGAGGAGCGATTAGAAAAATATCCTTCTTTAGAGGAGATAATGCCAAAGCTTTTCTCTGAATTGAATGGCTATCAAGAAAAACTTGAAAAGCACTATAGGGATATGCAAGATATGGAGTTCACCATTCAAGATGGTAAACTTTGGATTCTTCAAACTCGAAATGGAAAACGTACTGGTGCAGCAATGGTAAAAATCGCTATTGATTTGTTTAAAAAAGGACTCATCACAGAAGAAGAAGCTTTATTGAGGATGCAGCCTAACAAATTGGATGAGTTATTACATCCTGTTTTTGATCAAAAAGCATTAAAAACAGCACATATTATTGCACAAGGTTTACCAGCATCTCCAGGTGCTGCAACCGGGCAAATCGTATTTTTTGCAGATGAGGCACACAAGTTTAAAAATGCTATTTTAACACGTATAGAAACCTCTCCTGAAGATCTGGAAGGTATGAATATAGCCAGAGGAATTCTAACGGCTAGAGGAGGCATGACGTCTCATGCTGCTGTAGTCGCAAGAGGTATGGGTAAATGCTGCGTATCAGGAGCAGGAGCTTTAAAAATCAATTATAAGACAAGAACACTAACTGTTGATGGTAAAGAATTCCATGAAGGTGATTGGATTTCATTAAACGGCTCTACCGGTAATATTATAGAAGGTAAGGTAGCAACCGTTGAACCAGAATTAAGCGGTGAGTTTGCAGAGCTTATGGATTTGACCAATAAATATGCTACTATGGATGTTCGTACCAATGCAGATACACCAAATGATGCTAAAGTAGCTCGTAATTTTGGTGCAAAAGGTATTGGCTTAACAAGAACTGAACATATGTTTTTTGAAGTAGATAGGATTCAAGCCATGCGTGAAATGATTTTAGCTGATACCGTTAAAGGTAGAAAACAGGCACTAGCAGAATTGTTACCAATGCAACGTAGTGATTTTGAAGGCATTTTTGAAGCAATGGAAGGCTTACCAGTAACCGTTCGTTTGTTGGATCCTCCGTTACATGAGTTTGTACCACATCAATTGGCTACACAAAAAGACTTGGCAGAAGATATGCATATTTCACTTCAAGCTGTTAAAAACAAAGTTGCAGAATTGCAGGAATTCAATCCAATGCTTGGTCATAGAGGTTGTAGATTGGGCAATACGTACCCAGAAATTACCGAAATGCAGGCTAGAGCAATTATCGAAGCTGCTTTAAATCTAAAAGAAAGAGGTATTATCAGTAAACCAGAAATTATGGTACCCTTGGTAGGTACTGTAGAAGAGTTTGTAGAACAAGCAAAAGTTATTCATGAAACTGCTAAAAAAGTATTTAGAGAAAGAAATGATCAAATAGAGTATCTTATTGGTACCATGATCGAAATTCCTCGTGCAGCTTTGATGGCCAATGAGATAGCTAAACATGCAGATTTCTTCTCTTTTGGAACCAATGATTTAACTCAAATGACTTTTGGTTATTCTCGTGATGATGCTGGCAAATTCTTGCCTATTTATCTTGAAAAAGGTATTTTAAAAGCTGATCCTTTTGAAATACTTGACCAAGAAGGTGTAGGTCAATTAGTAACTATGGGTACAGAACGCGGCAGAAGTACTAAACCTAATCTTAAAGTTGGTATTTGTGGAGAACACGGTGGCGAACCTAGCTCTGTAGAATTCTGTTATAATACAGGAATGAACTATGTAAGCTGTTCACCTTTTAGAGTGCCAATTGCGCGTTTGGCATCAGCACAAGCAGCTATAAAAAGTAAATTAAACTAACTCTTTTTAGCAATTAATTTAACCCAACAGACCATTGATACAAATATAATCAATGGTCTGTTTTTATATTTTAAATTTGGTTATATACTCTTATTTCATAAAGAATTTAATTTGCAAATAAGAAAGTCGTGGTTTTGAAAACAAAAACTAGGGGACTTTTCTGAATAATAGATCAAAATGTTAAAACAACCTAACAAACCTTAAACTTTTATTGATAATATTTGATTTTCAAGTAGTTAATGTTTATATTATTAAGTAGTAATCTAAAAATAATACTTATGAAATATACAATATC
>DATGBV010000141.1:0-31633 GCA_035312485.1 Flavobacteriaceae bacterium
GTTAGCTTATCAAGATAGACTTATTTATGTTTCTGCTAAAGAAGAGCCTAAAACCTCACAAGTTGATGAATTGGTTGAAGATATAATTCTTAAGGCTAAAGAAAGACCTTCAGGAATAATTGGAATAGGAGGTGGAACAATTTTAGATTTAGCTAAAGCTGTAGCTATCATGCTTACAAATAATGGCAGTGCAAGTGATTACCAAGGTTGGGATCTTGTAAAAAACCCTGCCATTTATCACGTTGGTATTCCAACAATTTCAGGTACTGGAGCTGAAGTCTCCAGAACTACAGTATTAACAGGTCCAGATAAGAAGCTTGGAATAAATTCTGATTATACACCTTTTGATCAGGTTATTTTAGATTCTGAACTCACTAAAGATGTTCCGAAAAACCAGTGGTTTTATACAGGAATGGATTGTTTTATTCATTGTGTTGAATCATTAAAAGGAACATACCTAAATGCCTTTAGTCAAAGTTATGGTGAAAAAGCTTATGAACTTTGCAACCAATTATTTTTAGAAAATAGTATTACAGACGAAGTAGCACAAGAAAAATTAATGATGGCTTCTTGGCATGGAGGCATGAGCATTGTCTATTCTCAAGTAGGCGTTGCACATGCATTAAGTTACGGACTCTCTTATTTATTGGGTACAAAACATGGTATTGGGAATTGTATAGTTTTTGATCAGCTAGAAGAATTTTATCCAGAAGACGTTACACTTTTTAAAAAAATGAAGCAAAGACATGGTATTGAATTGCCACAAGGGATTTGCACAAACTTATCTGATGAAGAGTTTGATATTATGATCAACATTGCTTTAGATTTAGAGCCACTATGGGAAAATGCTATGGGCAAAAATTGGAAGAAAGTAATAACCAGAGACAAACTAAAAGCATTGTACCAAAAAATGTAATATGCGCTGGCTTGCAAAATTCATCTATTTTAAAATTCTAGGTTGGAAAGTAGTTGGCAATATCAATGTTTCAAAAGACTCAATAAAAAAAGCTGTAATTATTGCAGCACCACATACAAGCTGGCACGACTTTTATATTGGAGTTTTATTACGAAAAGTCTTGAATATCAAAACAAATTTTATTGGTAAGAAAGAATTGTTTGTTGGTCCTCTTGGTTGGTATCTTCGAGCCATAGGAGGTTCGCCAATAGACAGACATACTAAAGAAAACAAGGTGGATGCTATAGCCAGTTTATTTAAAAAGCACAATGAGTTTAGAATGACTCTAGCTCCAGAGGGAACTCGTAAAAAAGTTACAGAATGGCGAACAGGATTCTATTATATTGCTAAAAAAGCTAACGTTCCTATTATTATGTTCACATTAGATTTTGCTAAAAAACAAAATAAAATCTCTGAACCGTTTTACCCTACAGACAATAAAGAGGCCGATTTTAAATTTATGCATCAATTTTATGAAGGTGTTATTGGAAAAATACCTGCATATTCCTAAACTTTTTACTCATTTAAGCATAATATGGCACAAAATTTGAATATTTCTTTGTAGTGTAAGTTAATGAAACATAAAGTAAACATTTTGTCACTAAAAAGAAACATTGACTTACTTGCTATTAATCGAAAAGCTCTTGTTTTCAAGAGCTTTTTAGATTATTAATTATGATTTGTTTTTCTATTCATATTTTAATGCGTTTACAGGATCTGAATTAGCAGCCAAATAAGCTTGTGTACTTACCGTAATTAATGCAATTATCATAGCTAATACAGTTGCCAGTAAATAGGGTAGAACAGGCATATCAATCTGATAAGAGAAATTGGATAGCCAATCTTTAGCAAGTAAATAGGTAATTGGCCAAGCAAATATATTGGCAAAAAGCACTAGTTTCATAAAATCTTTGGTTAGCATAGTCATGATACTTGAAACAGTAGCGCCAAGTACTTTTCTTATTCCAATTTCTTTTGTACGCTGTTCTGCTGTATAAGATGATAAGCCATAAAGACCCATTGCAGAGATAATAATTGCTAAAATGGTTAGAAATAGAAACATTGTGGCAAAGTTTTCTTGCTGTCTTAATAAGGCTCCAAATTTTTGATCCAAAAAGGAGTATCTAAATGGATGTGTTGGTTCTAATTTATTCCATTCTGTTTCAATATAATCTATAGTAGCATTCATGTTATCAGGTGCTATCTTAAAAGATGCAAACCAAACATTATTGCTATTAGATAGAAGCATTGGTCGAATTTCTTGGTTAAAGCCTTCAATATGAAAATCTTTAACAATACCTACAACAGTACCATATGCAATTTCTTCAGGATTAGGCCCAAAAGAGGTTCCAATTCGTTTACCAATAGGGTTTTCAATGTTTAAATTCTTAACTGCGGTTTCATTTAAAATATACGATCGAATAGAATCATTGTCCATCTCTCTGTTAAATTTTCTACCTTCTGAAATTTGAATATCAAGGGTTTCAAAAAAATCGTAATCTACATCCATATTCCAAAATGGCAAAAATTCAGAACTTCCTTCAAATTTATACATGCTTTGATTAGGATTATCCCCAGGGAAAAATGCTGCTCTGGAAACATTCAAAACATTACTATTCTTTAGAAAAATACCTTTATAATTTCTAAAGTTTTCAGTCATTTGATCCGTTTGAATAGGAACAACAATAACTTGATCACCTTTAAAACCGATATCTTTATTATGAAGAAAAGAAATTTGCTGAAAAATAATTATCATACCAATTATTAGAATAATTGAAGCCGTAAATTGCGTAATAACCAAACCTTTTCTTAACATTCCACCACTTTTAGTTTTGGTAAAATCACCTTTAAGAACAGCAATGGGTTTAAATGCTGATAAGAAAAAAGCTGGATAACTACCTGCAAATAACCCATAAATTATGGTTACTATCAGTGAGAAAATTATGGTTTGGTTTATGTGTTGGTTAAACAAACTTATATTAGATTCCATGATATTGTTAAATCCTGGTAAGAACAACTCTACAAGAATAAAGGCTAAAAATAGTGCTATAAAGCTTTGAATTAATGACTCTGTTAAGAATTGGAAAATAAGCATTTTTCTTGATGCACCTGTGACTTTTCGAACTCCAACTTCTTTGGCTCTTTTACCAGATCTTGCTGTAGATAAGTTCATAAAATTTATACCTGCTATTATAATGACCAAAAAAGCTATACCTATGAATACATAGATATATATAATATTACCATTTTGTCTAATCTCATAATCTTGATTTGAATTCAAATGAATGTCTTGAAGAGGCATTAAATAATATTCAAAAGCGTTACCTTGCGCCATAAATTCATCAATAGTCATTTGTGCAAAACGCTCGACTTGAGGAGCTATTTTTTTCATAAAATTTCGCTCCATTTCTTCCTTGAAAGTAATAATATCAGCACCTTCTTTTAATTTGAAATAAGTATGATGGTTATTGCTCATCCAAATTTTGTTGTTTCCGTTTTGAGCTAAAAACATGTCAAATTCAAAATGTGAATGACCAATTGGTTGCTCTACTATACCTTTAACAATATAATCTCTTCTATTATCATAATTTATAATGCCGCCCATAGCATTTTTATCACCAAATAGTTTACGAGCAGTTTCAACAGTTAAAACTATGGCGTTATCTTCTTTTAGAGCAGTTTCAGGGTCTCCATGTATAAATTTGTAATTGAATACCTTAAAGAAAACACTATCTGCACGAGCACCATTTTGGATATATACTTTTGTTTGTTCATGACGCATTAATATTTCTTGTCTTATACTTTGAAATCGTGTTGCAGTTTCAATATCTGTGAATTCTGTCCTTAAGGCTCCAGCCATAGGTTCTGGAGAGATTGGGCCTTTAAGAGTTTGACCCATCATATTTGCATTAATTCCAACTCTATAAATGCGTTCAGAATCATTCCAATGCTTATCATAGCTGGTTTCATCTTTTACAAATAAAAACACAAGAATAGTCAAAGTAAGGCCTAAAGCAAGACCTAATATGTTGATTATAGCGTATATGCGATTCTTATTAAGGCTTCTAAACGCTACTTTTAAATAATTTTTAAACATGATTTTTAGTGTTTAGATTATACAACTACCTGTTCAATTTTGCTTTTCTTTTCTGATACAACTTGCCCATCCAATAGATTAATAATTCGTTGAGAATAACTTGCATCATGAGAAGAATGTGTAACCATAACTATGGTTGTTCCTTCTTCGTTTAGTTCGCATAATAATTCCATGACCTCATTACCATTAGAGCTATCCAAATTTCCTGTAGGCTCATCGGCTAAAATTAGTGGAGGTCTTGTAATAAGTGCTCTTGCAACTGCCACCCTTTGTTGTTGCCCTCCTGAAAGTTGTTGAGGAAAGTGTGAAGACCTATGTGAGATACCAATTTTATCAATAAGTTCATTAACACGTTGTTTGCGTTCTGAAGCACTAACCTTATTGTAAATTAAAGGTAACTCAATGTTTTCAAAAACGGTAAGTTCATCTATAAGGTTAAAGTTTTGAAATATAAATCCTATATTCCTTTTACGTACTTCAGCTCTACCTTTTTCATTTAACTTGCTTACTTCTTTTTCTAAAAACTCATAGCTTCCGCTTTCTGGTTTATCCAACATCCCTAAAATATTTAACAATGTAGATTTTCCGCATCCAGATGGACCCATAACAGAAACAAATTCGCCTTGCTTTATTTCAAAAGACACTTCATTCAATGCAGTAGATTCTATATCTTCTGTTCTGTAAACTTTTGTTAACTTGTTTAATTTGATCATGATTTTTGTTTTAGTTTATTTTGATTGACTCGTAATTTTTAAAATCGTCATAGGACGAGGAGATAAATTCTTCTCCTTCGCTTAAGCCTTCTAACACTTGATAATAACTTGGATTTTGACTTCCTAATTTTATGTAACGTTTGGTTGCTCCACCTTCTTTGTTAAGAACAAAAACATATTGTCCGCCAGAAGATTGAAAATAATTTCCTCTCGGAATCATTAATGACCTTTGTGCTTTTGAAAGCTCTAATCTAACTTGTAATGATTGCCCAATAGTGACAGCTGCTGGAGGATCGTTAACAAATACTAATTCTATCTCAAATCGCCTGTTTATTACTTCTGGTAACACTTTTTTTACTTTTAAATCGATAAGTTCTCCATCAAAAGAAAATTGAGCCAATTGGCCTGGTTTAACCATGCTTAAATAGTATTCATCAACTTGACCAATAATTTTAAAACCGGATTGAACATCTATTTTTGCAACCGTTTGATTACTTCCGTAAGATTCTCCAATTACTGGACTAAAAGAAGACAACATACCTGTTACAGGAGCTCTAACCAACATTTTTTCTAAATTATCATGAATCAAATTTAGATTTCGATGCATTAACGCTATTGAATTATCTATTTGTTGAATTTGAATTTTATTATCAGCTCTACTTTTTTTAACGTTTGTATTCATAAAGTCACGCTTGTTTTGAAGATACCTGTAGGTTTCACGTCTGTCTATGTAATCGTTTTTTGCAATGACGTCTTTGGTAAAAAGGACAGAATCTACTTTATAATCTCGTTCAATATCCGCCAAACTATTTTCACTATCTATAAGAGATTCGGTTAAATCTCTTTGGTCTTTTTCAAGCGATAATTTTAGATTCCTTAAGTTGTTTATTTGTTCTACAATGGCTGTCTCCTGGTTCATATATCCTAACTCGACAGCAGGGTTGCTTAACTTTACTAAAGGTGTTCCTTTTTCAACCATGATACCATCTTCTATAAATACTTCATCCACAGTACCGCCTTCTAGTGTGTTAACTAATACTAGGTTTATAGATTCTACTGTACCATCTATTAAAATAACATCTTGAAAATCTCCTTCAATAACCTTTTTAACAGATATTTTTGAGGCATTTAGTTTATACGTTTTTTTATTAATTGCTTTAATACCAAAAAATGCAAGTATTACAAATGCTATAGACGCAATCAGATAAATGGTTTTAGTCTGATTCCATTTCTTTTTATTAATTTTTCTATCCATTCCCATTTGCTTCATGATTACTTTTTTTTTCTAAATGTTACAGTGCTTATAAGATTATCAAATGAGTTGTATCCATTATAAACATTGCTATTTCTATTAATATTGAAATCATTTTTATTATATATTAAAAAAAGTTAATTGAATTTCTAATTTTGGAAAACGATTTTTTTTGTTTTCTGTAAAACTGAAAAATAAAGCGCTTTTTTTTCTTCGTGGATTTGAATTAATGATTGATGCATTCATGACTGTACGTTTTTTATGATTGATTGATTGATGATTTTTAACTTTAATATTTATTAAACTCTGAAACACCTGTTTTTAATTATTCCTGAATTTTGTATTCTTTTGTTCAATGCTTGTGCCAAAAATTTATTTAATATTAAATGATTGAAAAACAACAATTTAAAGTAGAGCAAGGTTTATTTAGGTGTTCATTTTCGGACAATTTACTGTTCGCTATCGAACATTTTGTACATTAGCGATTATGAATCAATCCATATAAAATGTCGAAAATAAATGCTACTATTTTAATTATAGATGACGATGAAGACATACTATTATCAGCTAAACTTTTGCTAAAAAAACATTACACAAATGTTGTTACGCAAAATAATCCAAAAGAAATAAATCAAATTATCTCAAAAGAGAAAATAGATGTTATTGTTTTGGACATGAATTACAGAATAGGGTACAATGATGGTAAGGAAGGAATGTATTGGTTAAATCATATTTTAAGTATTGATTCTAAAATGATTGTTGTTTTAATGACAGCATACGGAGAAGTAACGCTTGCTGTTGAGGCCATTAAAAAAGGAGCATTTGATTTTATACTTAAACCTTGGTCTAATGAGAAATTCTTAACAACTATTAGAGCAGGTTTGGAACTTCGGAAATCAAATGAGAAATTAGCAATATTAAAACATACCAATGAAACACTTTTAAGTGAGAACAACAAAAGATTTGGACCACTTATAGGTAACTCTCAAGCTATGAACTCTGTGATGGATGTAGTTAAAAGAGTGAGTGTTACAGATGCCAATATTTTAATTCTTGGTGAAAATGGTACAGGTAAGCAACATTTGGCTAGAGAAATTCATAGACTATCAAAACAATCTAAAGGCCCTTTTATTCATGTAGATTTAGGTTCTTTAAATGAAAACCTTTTTGAAAGTGAATTGTTTGGTCATAAAAAAGGAGCTTTTACAGATGCTTACGAAGACAAACCTGGTAGATTTGAAATTGCTGAAAACGGAACGATTTTTTTGGACGAAATAGGTAATATTCCATTAAACCTACAATCAAAGCTTTTAGCCGTTTTGCAAGAGAAGAAAACAACTAGAATAGGAGAGAGCATAGAAAGACCTTTTAATGCCAGAATCCTATTTGCTACAAATGCTCCACTTAAACAGTGGGTTGCAGAAGGAAAGTTTAGGCAAGACCTGCTGTTTAGAATAAATACTGTTGAAATTGAGATTCCACCTTTAAGAGATCATCCTGAAGATATTATAGATTTTATCACTCATTTTTTAAGTGTGTATAAAGACAAATACCATAAACCTAATTTATCAATTTCAGAGGAAGCAATTCAAATCCTTAAGTCTCATAATTGGCCTGGAAATATAAGAGAAATACAGCATACTATTGAGCGGAGTGTAATTATGTCGGATGGAGGTAAAATCAAACCTTCAGATTTTAATTTGACTATTATTCCTAAAAAATCAAGTGCAAAAAATGCTGAATTTGACAGCCTTAATATTCAAGATGTAGAAAAATTATTGGTAGAGAAAGCTATCAAAAAACATGATGGAAATATTTCAAAAGCTGCTAAAGAATTGGGTTTGACCAGAGCAGCTTTGTACAGAAGAATGGAAAAATACAATTTATAAGATTTATAGTTTGATTAAAAAATTTACAATACAAGTTGTATCACGCATTTTATTAATAGTAATATTTTGCGTGATACTTTCTTATGTATTTCTAAAAAATTATTGGTTTAGTACAGCAGGCATTAGTGTCTTAATCATATTGCAAGTTATATTTTTAATTAAATATGTAAATAATACAAATTACTCCTTGGTCAAATTTTTGGAGGCACTTAAAAATGAAGACTATTCAGTGTATTTTTCACCTACAAAAAAAGGTGATTCTTTCTCAAAAGTGTATAATGATTTTAATCTGATTATTAAAATTTTTAAACGAAACAAGATTGAAAAAGAAGCACAGTACAAATATTTCAAATATATCATAGAGCATGTTAATCTAGGAATCATTTCAATATTAAAATCTGATTTGTTCAGTGATCATTCAGAAGATGAAATATTATTTTTAAACAAAGCTGCATGTAAAATTCTTCAACAACCAGAACATAAATATTGGCATCGGTTGTCCAACCAAGTGCCTTGGTTGGTTGAGGAAATTAAAAAAATTGCAAATGGAGGTAAAACGTTAGTTGATTATGATATAGGGTTAGAAAGAAAACAACTTTCTTTAGAAGTTATTGAAATACAATTACTTAATAAAGATTACTTGATTATAACCTTTCAAGATATAAGATCTGAAATTGAACAAAAAGAGATTGAAGCCTGGCACAATGTTATTAGAATATTAGCACATGAGATGCTAAACTCTTTTACGCCAGTCGCCTCTTTGGCATCAACAATTAAATCAATTACAGAAGATGATAAAGGAAATCTTTTAGAGGGTATAAAAATTGATAATGACGATGTTTCCGATATAAATGCCGCAGCAACAACTATTAAAAAAAGGTCTGATGGATTACTGGTATTTGTAAAAGATTATAGAACAATTTCTAATGTCCCAGTGCCACAATTAAAAAAACTAAATGTCAAAAAGCTATTGTTGAACACCAAGTTACTAATGCAACATTTAGTAGATGAAAAAAATATTATGCTAACGATTAGTCCAATACCAAAAAATGCTTCTGTTATGGCAGACAGCAATTTGATAGAGCAGGTTTTAATTAACTTGATTAATAATAGTATTCATGCATTAAAAGGTATTGAAGACCCGACTATTAAATTAAATTGTGTTATTGAACCAGACAAAACTTCTATTATTGTTACAGACAACGGCAAAGGCATTGAAGAAGAAATTATAAATCAAATTTTCATACCATTTTATACTACAAAGAAGTATGGTTCAGGAATTGGTTTAAGCCTTTCTAAAAATATTCTGAAAAAACATGGCGGCAATTTGCTGGTTAGCTCGCAAGTAGGAAAGTATACTTCTTTTTCACTTATTTTTAAAAATGCTTTCTAGTTTTTATTAAGCACAATAACTTTTACGGTTTGACTAATATTTCTGTATCTTTAAAAAATGATAAAAGATATAAAACTAGCTATTTTAATAGATGGCGACAACATACCATCAAAGTACATAAAGGAAATGATGGAAGAGATTACAAAATATGGTACACCAACTATAAAGCGTATTTATGGAGACTGGACAAAACCACATTTGTCAAAATGGAAAAATATCCTACTCGAAAATGCAATTACTCCAATACAGCAATATGGTTATACTACAGGGAAGAATGCTACAGATTCTGCAATGATTATTGATGCTATGGATATTTTATACTCTGGAAAAGTGAACGGCTTTTGTTTGGTATCTTCTGATAGTGATTTTACAAAATTGGCAACAAGATTAAGAGAAGCTGGTTTGCAAGTGTTTGGTATTGGTGAAAAAAAGACTCCAGATCCTTTTATAGTTGCTTGCGATAAATTCATCTATCTTGAAATCTTAAAGAAAGACAACGAAAAACCTGATGCTCAAGGAAAATCTAAAAAGCAAAACCTATATAATATAACACCAAAAGTGATTAGACTTCTTAAAAATTCTGTAGCAGATGCAGCAGATGAGGATGGATGGGCTTTTCTTGGCGATGTAGGTTCTTTGATTTTAAAAAAACAACCCAATTTTGATTCCCGTAATTTTGGATTTGAAAAGCTAACACCTTTGTTTAAATCTTTAGACCAATTTGAAATAGAACAAAGAGACCAGAGCAACACAAGGTTTAAGCTCATTTACGTTAGGAATAAATAAAATCAACTCAAATTTCTATTCTTATATAATGCTATAAGCCCAAATAATGGACCAATGGCTAATATTGTGAACACATATTTTGGCGTCCAATACCCAATTAACAAATTGATTAATTGAATGCTTAATATGGTGATTGTAAACCCAATACAATTAACTATTGTCAGAGCTGTCCCTTTTATTTCTGTATCAACATTTTGAGCTACTAATGTTGAGAACAAAGGTGAATCTGCAATAACGACCAAACCCCAAAAAATAAGAAATGCTACCAATACAGAAGGCATATTGGTGTAAAATATAATTGGTGATAAAACACAACAAATACATGAAAGAAGCAAAGCTGTAAAAGCAGTATTCTTAACACCTTTACTTTGTGAAATATAGCCTCCTAAAACACAAGATAATCCTCCTAAACCAATGATTAAAAAAGAAAGAAAGGGAACATTAAATTGTATATCTGGATGAAGCTTGGAATAAAATTTTAATATGACTGGTACAAATGCCCAAAACGTGTAGAGTTCCCACATATGCCCAAAATACCCAAAAGCTGCCGAACGAAAATTAACATTTTTAAACACCTTGAATAATGCTGTGAAATCCAGTTTCTGACTTCTTTTTCTGTATGGTCCATTTGGAACCAATAAAACTAATACTAATCCTCCAAGAAATGCTATTGAAGATGTAAATAACAATACAGATTTCCAAGGTAATCCTGTTGAAAAACCTTTTATTAAATGTGGAAAAGCGGTACCTATAACCAATGCACCAACCAAAAAGCTCAATGATTTCCCTAATCCTTTATCATAATAATCGGCTGCAATCTTCATGCCTACAGGATAAATTCCTGCTAGAAAAAAACCAACCATAAACCTGAAGAAAATTAAAGATGCTAGAGAATTGATTGGTAAAATAGTGCCTAAATTGAACAATGCGCCAAACAATGCACTGATGAAAAATACTTTAGAAGGTGAGAAGCGATCTGCAATAGTAAGAAGGGCAAAGATTAAGGTGCCAACAATGAACCCAAATTGAACCGCTGAAGTCAAATGTCCAAGAGCAGCGTTATTTAAATGAAAATCCTTAACCAAATCACTCATTACACCATTTCCTGCAAACCAAAGTGATGTACAACAAAATTGAGATATTACTATGATTGGTAAAATCAATTTTGTTTTGATCATAATCAATATAATTTCATTAACTATTCGGAGTCTTCCTCCATAGTATGGTATACGTTCTGTACATCGTCATCCTCTTCAATTTTTTCCAAAAGTTTTTCAACATCAGAAGCCTGTTCTGGAGTTAGCTTTTTTGTGACTTGCGGAATACGTTCAAATCCTGAAGATAATATTTCTATATTTCGTTCTTCTAAAGCAGATTGAATAGCTCCAAAACTTTCAAAAGGCGCATAAATTAATATGCCATCATCATCAACAAATACTTCTTCGGCTCCATAATCTATAAATTCGAGCTCAATTTCTTCAGGGTCTATACCTTCACTCGGAATTCTAAAATTGCACGTATGGTCAAACATAAAAACAACTGAACCTGATGTTCCCAAACTCCCATCACATTTATTAAAATAACTTCTAATGTTGGCTACTGTACGCGTATTATTATCGGTTGCTGTCTCGACTAAAATGGCAATACCATGAGGCGCATAACCTTCAAACAAAACTTCTTTATAATCACCTTGATTTTTATCGCTTGCTCTTTTTATTGCACGCTCTATATTGTCTTTTGGCATGTTTACAGACTTGGCATTCTGTATAACCGCTCTTAAACGCGAGTTGCTGTCAGGATCAGGGCCACCTTCTTTTACAGCCATTACAATATCTTTGCCAATACGAGTAAAGGCCTTGCTCATGGCTGCCCATCGTTTCATTTTCCGCGCTTTACGAAATTCAAAAGCTCTTCCCATAAATTTTATTTAAAGGTTTGTTTTAATTTGAATTGGCAAATTTAATAAAATGGAGTTTTACTTTAAAAGTTATTCTTCAACCTCTACAATAGCTTCAATAGCTTCTGCCAATTGAAAATCTTTCACGGTAACACCATCTGCATCATGAGTAGAAAGCGAAATAGAAAGAATATTATACACATTAGACCAATCTGGATGATGGTTTAAAGCTTCACACTCAAAAGCAATACGGCTCATGGCACTAAAACAATCTTTAAAATTCTCGAATTCAAATTCTGCATGAATGGCATTATCAAAGTAATCCCAATCTGGAAAACGTAATAGTTTTTTTTCTATGTCTTGTTCTGATAGTTTTTCCATGATATTAGTTTTTTAGAGTACTAAAAGTAATCATTTTTTATGTTATAGAAAGTTCAGTAAGTATTTCCTGACTATCAATCTGTAAGTGTTTTGGCAGCTTGTTAATTTTTGGCAAAACTGCCAAATATCTATCGTCGTTTGTAGTAAAGACTTGTTTGAAAATAGGATTTGGATAATTTAATGTATTAATAATGTCTTTAATAAATTCATCATGATGTACTAAATCTCTACTCCCTAAATGAAAAATACCACTTTTGTTTCTATTTATAATATAATGAATTTGCTGTGTAACTTTATTATCTGTTGTAACATTCATTATTAAATTAGGAAAGACCTCTATAGCCTCATTATTTTGTAAAAGCATTTTTAACTCCTGTATTCTTGGAGATTGTGCTCCAAAGACCATAGGTAACCTAATTATAGCAACTTGGCGCTTTGGTAAACGCAAAAGCATATTTTCAATTTTGATCTTAAAATGTCCATAGATACTGTTGCTCAAGGTTTTATCTGTTTCGTAGCTTGGATATTGACTGTATGCGTCAAATACATTGGCTGAAGAGAGGAAAATAAATTTACTTCCACTGGTCTTCAAATATTTTACAATGTGAGAATGCGAAATAACCTGTGCAGAAAAATCACCTCTTAATGCCGAAATTATAATGGTTGGTCTTACGGTTTTCAGAATTTCAACCACATCGTCTTCTTCTACTTGATATTGAAAGAAATGTTTGTTTTTTTCAAACTCATGCTTTGGTGTATTATATGTTCCAAAAGTTCTGAAATAGGAGCAAAGCTCTTTATAAATGGCATTACCAATAAAACCACTTGCGCCTAAAATTAAAATACGATGTTTGCTTTCTTTCTCCTTCATTAATTCCTTCAATTAAGAAGCATTTTTATCCTTTATAAAAAGGCAATTTTACGACTGTTGCTGGAATGGCATTTTTGCGTATTTGAATGTGGATTTTGCTACCAATCTCTGAAAATATAGTTGGCACATAACCCAAACCAATACCTTTACCAAGTGAAGGCGACATTGTTCCAGAGGTTACCACTCCAATTTTTTTGCCTTGACTATCTACAATGTCGTAACCATGTCTTGGTATGCCTCTTTCGTCAAGTTCAAATGCAATAAGCTTGCGTTCAGGCCCACGTCGTTTTTCGTCTTCTAAAGCTTTTGAATTTGTAAACTCTTTTGTGAATTTAGTAATCCAACCCAATCCAGCTTCAATAGGAGATGTTGTATCATCAATATCATTTCCGTAAAGGCAATAACCCATTTCCAAACGAAGCGTATCTCGAGCAGCTAAACCAATAGGTTTTATACCATATGATGCACCTGCTTCTAGCACTTTATCCCAAACTTGTTTTACTTCGCTGTTTTTACAGTAGATTTCAAATCCGCCGCTTCCAGTATATCCTGTAGCAGATATTATAACATAATCGATTCCGGCAAAATCACCAACAATAAAGTTATAGAATTTTATTTCAGATAAATCATGACTGGTTAGGCTTTGCATGGCTTCAACAGCTTTTGGACCCTGAATGGCAAGCAAGGAATACTCTTCACTTAAATCTCTCATGGTTGCACCAACATCATTTTTGGATTGTATCCAGTTCCAATCCTTTTCAATATTACTAGCATTTACAACTAGTAGATACGTTTCCTCTTTAACTCTGTAAATTATTAAATCGTCAACAATGCCACCACCATCATTTGGCAAACAACTATATTGTGCTTTTCCTATAGTCAATTTAGACGCATCATTACTTGATACTTTTTGAATAAGTTCTAAAGCATGTTCACCTTCAATCAAAAATTCGCCCATGTGACTAACATCAAATACACCAACTGCATGTCTTACGGTTTCATGTTCTATGTTCACGCCTTCATATTGCACAGGCATATTGTAACCAGCAAAAGGTACTATTTTCGCACCTAAAGTAACGTGTGTTTCTGTTAAAGCCGTATTTTTCATTCTTTAATTTTTATTAAATGGTTGGGCAAAAGTATTGAAAATTATTTGTTTTAGTTGGTTAACTTTTCGATTAAAATTTAGTTAAATTCTTATAATTATTTCTTGCCATTAAATATTTAGGATTAAATTTACAGGTGCTAAAATTTTTTCTGTTATGAAAAAACTAACAACTCTTTTTTGTGCATTATTTTCTATAATTCTGCTTGCCCAAGACGGTCTCCCAGAAGATTATTTAAGTTCAGAATTCCATAAAGGTAGAAGGGAAGCTTTAAGGCAAAGTATGCCAGAGAATAGTGTCGCTGTGTTTTTTGCCAATGCTGTAAGAAACAGAGCAAACGATGTAGATTATGTGTACCATCAAGATCCTGATTTTTATTATTTAACAGGTTATAAAGAACCACATTCTGTATTGGTCATTTTTTCTGAAGATCAAACCAATGAAAAGGGAGAAACCTACAATGAATTAATATATGTTCAAGAGCGAGATGTTGTAAGAGAACAATGGGATGGTATTCGATTAGGCATGGAAGGTGTAAAAGAAAAACTTGGTTTTGATGTTGCCTTTAATGGTAAAGAGTTTTTAGATTCTGGTATTGATTATACAAAATTTGACACTGTACTTTTTGATGAATTTAAGAACGATTATCGTGATTCTGAAAAAAATGAGGCTGATTTGTATGATTTAATTCAAGCCTTTAAAAGTCAGATTGAGCAAACAGAAACTGTTGTGTCAAATTCCAATAGAAATCCAGACATAAATAAAGAGGCAAATCTTGAAGAACGAAAAGTGACGATTGATACCAATACGCTTACCAAACTTATGGCCGCTCTGCGTCAAATAAAAACTCCTGAAGAAATGAAATTGCTTACCAAAGCTGTTCGTATTTCTGCCATGGGACAACGTGAAATAATGAAAGCCATGCATGTTGGCATGTCTGAAGCAGAGGTGCAAGGTATTCACGAATACATTTATAAAAAGTATGGTAGCGAATATGAAGGTTATCCGAGTATAGTTGGTGCCGGAAATAATGGCTGCGTATTGCATTATATAGAGAACACTAAAATGAAAGTTGATAATGATTTGGTATTGATGGATCTTGGTGCAGAATATCATGGATATACTGCCGATGTTACCAGAACCATTCCTGCAAATGGGAAATTTTCGCCAGAACAAAAAATTATTTATGATTTGGTTTATAAGGCTCAAGAAGCTGGTATTGCAGCATCTGTAATAGGTAATAATTTAAATTCTCCTGATGCAGCAGGAAGAGAAATTATAAATAAAGGACTCATTGAGTTAGGTATTGCAAAAGATGAGGCTGATGCACGACAATATTTTCCACATGGTACATCTCACCACATTGGATTGGATGTGCATGATGCCAGTTTAAGAGGCGATTTTGAAGCTAACATGGTCATTACTGTAGAGCCAGGTATTTATATTCCTAAAGGAAGTGACTGCGATAAAAAATGGTGGGGAATTGCCGTAAGGATTGAAGACGATATCTTGATTACAGAAAACGGACCAATAAATCTTTCTGCTGAAGCACCTCGAAAACCTGAAGAAATCGAAGAGCTTATGAAGGAAACAAGTGTGTTGGATAATTTTGAGTTGCCTGATTTAGATTAATGATATTCAAAAGAATTTGTTCGATATTATTTTTTCTTCTGGTCATAACGTCATATGGGCAAAAGAAATATTCCGTTGTTTTACCTGATAACTATAATTCTAATGAGTCTTATCCATTATTTATTGCTTTGCATGGAGGTCATGGTAACATGAAAGACATGCAAACCTATTGGAAAAGTCCAAAATTAAATAATGATTTTATTGTTGCCTATATGGAAGCCTCTACTTTAGATAGAGCACCCAATAGATATGGTTGGCGAAATATTGTAGAGGAAAGAGAGAATATTAATCAATATTACAGTGAAATAAAAGAGCAATACAACATTGTAACTGAACAAGTTTATGTTGGAGGCTTTTCTCTTGGAGCAAGAACAAGTATAGATTTGGTATTGAATAACATCATTCCAATTAAAGGTTTTATTTTATTAAATGTTGGAGGTGGTTTGTCTGATGCTTGCACTGACGAAAACGTAAAACAGGCTAAAGAGAGACATGTTAGAGGAGTTGTAATGACTGGAGAAGATGACCATAAATACAAAACACAATCTTTGGCTCTTAAAACATTATTAGAAGACCAAGATTTTCAATTTCAATTTATAGTAAACAAAAATACTGGGCATACAACACCACCAAACTTTGAACCTGTTTTAGATAGTTGTTTGGATTATATTATTTCTGAATAAGAGATTTACTTGATTTGTATTGTTCTTTATTAGGAAATTCAGAAGTATTTTTTTTAAAATTGATATATTTGTAATATGTTGGTTTTCAACGAGTATTATAAAAATCTAATGAATAATAGACTGCAGATATGCTTCTATTATAATCAGTTTAATAAAGTTAAATAGGGTATAAATTCAAATGTTCTTACCAATAGCTTATTTTTTTAAGGAACGAGTTGCTATTTCACTTGTTTCGATTGTGCTCGTTTTTATCATTACTCTAGGATGTGAAGATGACAAAGCAATCTATTTTGAGGAAGGTAAAAAAAATATAAACGGAGCTGAACTCTATTATAAAATTATGGGAAAAGGCGAGCCAATCGTGGTACTTCATGGTGGACCTGGGCTTGAACATACTTATCTATTGCCCCAAATGGGAAAATTGTCTCAGAGATATCAATTGATTTTCTATGACCAACGTGCAACTGGTGGTTCCATTGCAGGCACGGATTCTTCATCAATCACATTAGATAATTTTGTGAAAGATTTAGAAGGTATTCGTATGGCATTTGATTTGGACAAAATGAATCTTTTAGGGCATTCATGGGGTGGAATGTTGGCAATGTTTTATGGGATCAAATATCCACAGAATGTTAATTCCTTGATGCTGATAGGCTCTGGCGGCGCCAGGTCTGATTTCTGGGACGACCTATATTATAATATCAATCGCAAAAGAACCACTGTTGACAGTCTTGCGTTGACAAATATAAGAGTCTCTGAAAAGTACAAAAATAACGACGTAGCAACACTTGCAAAATTTTATAAAACATTCTTTAAGCCATATTTTTATGATCAAGATCTCGCTGACAGCTTGAGCACAACATTTACCGATAGGACACTACATAACAGTAGAATTATTTGGGAAAGACCATTGGCACATGAGGTAGATAATTATGATATACGTGATCAGCTTTCAATAATCAAAAGTCCAACGCTTATTATTCATGGTGATTCAGATGTAATTCCTGTAAAATATGCAGAGGAAATACACAACCGTTTAGAAAATTCCGATTTGGTCATTCTTGAACAATGTGGCCATTTCCCATATATAGAAGTGCAAGATAGATTCTTCAGGCTGATAAGCAATTTCATGGATGAGATATCCAAAAAATAAATTATAAGTGTACTTTATAAAACGGATTGTATAATTCTGGATCATCAATTCGTGTAAGCCTATCTCCAAATTGTACTTCTAGATTATTTAACAACTGTTCAGATACATAAATGATAAAGATATCAGAATAACCATTTTCGTTTACCATTTCTTTAACATTGTAATTGTCATATAAAATGGTTTGTCCATCAAAGAGCCATATAATTTCTTTGTCAATTACTTAACCTGAATAATTACCCTTTGATATCTGGTTAATGATGGTCTTCCATTGTCTTTCACCTCACAAATTATGTGAATTGTTTCTCCCCGTTGTACATCCTCGGGTATTTTTAGCGATACTTCTTGATTTTTAGAATTCATTATTTCAACTATACCTTCATAGGTGTCAGCCTCTTCATATTGCCACCAATTATAATACAACTCATCATCATCCGGATCGTAAGTTCCTTTTGCACTTAATTGAATGACATCTCCAGATTTAGCCCTAATATCAACTCCATGATGAAGTTTAACCACTGGATGATGATTAGCTTCTTTGTAAGATGCTACACACCAATCTGCCCGGGCAGCAAAATCATTCTGTATTGCATCTGACCAACGTACTATTGGTTTAAAATACTCATTCATAATGTTTTGATTTTCTGGATAAGTACTTCGCATATAATTTCTTCCCCATGCCGATTTTGTGTACCATCTACCTTCAGGGTATTTATAATCCGAAATAGGCACAGGGTCGAGCCATGTATTCTCCCGAACATTAATATACCGGCCACCCCAACCACCATAGTCGGGTGACTCCATATTGCGTAAACCTGTATTTATTGTATGAATAAAGGCTGGAGAGTCGCCTTCTGAACGAAAAGCTCCTTTTTGCTTTGGATTTCCTTCTCCCCATCCTTCATTGTCGTCACCACCTTGGTAGGCTTGGTATAACGAACAAAGAGGACCATGACCTTCCAGAATATTCGATTTCATCCAGTCAACTTTGAAGTAATCGATTTTATCACTGGGTATGACTTTATCCCATTGGTATGCGATTGCCCAAAATTGGTCACAAATAATGGTTTGGATATTGTATTTCCCCCAATGTGGACGAATATAAGATTGATATGTTGAATCCTGTTCCCAGATAAAAAAGAACTTGAGTTTATTTGCCACAGTTTCCATTTTTTCTGGGTGTTCTTCTTCAATGGTTTTCAACGCTCGGGCAATAGTATTGGTGCCGCCCCAGGCCTGAACCAAAACGGGATTATTATCAGTTTCGTCTAATAATACATTGACAATATGCTGCGAACCGGGTGTGACGGAATCCATCTCACCCTTCGGCGGTCACATTTCCCAGTAATGTCACTGACTTCAAATAATCGGGAGTTGGATAATTTTCATCGTGCAGAACCAAATTAGGGTAAACTTCTTCATAAGCGTCAAGATAAGGGACAGCCCAATCGTCTCCTGCCCACCGATGACCTTGCCAGTGATATTGTGAGCTTGATGTGATGATTCCTTCAACATCCCATTCGTTCGTATAAAGTAAAAATCTGACTAATGAACATTCATCGTCTATTTCTCCATCGGATGTTACAATGATTCTTTGTTTAATGTGCTTATTAGATTCGTTAATCTTTTTAGAACATGATATTAATATAACTAAAAGAGTTGCTATTAAAAAGGTATAGTGAGATATAATTCCTTTTTTTTCCATTTTTTAATCTAGCCTAGAATACGTTCCCATTTCATTGCATGAGGCACAACGGCAGCTTTAGCTCAATATACTTCAAAACTATTTATATCCCAACAAATATATGGCTTTATCGGTTGTTCTTTCCCAATAAAGCCATATTTGTATTGTGCTATAAGTTATAGGTTAATCCAAAACTTATATTTCTACCTATATTATGAATACCATCAGATTTTAATCTAGATAAATGATTAATATATTTCTTATTGGTTAGATTATTGCCAGAGATGGTAAGTTCTAAATCTTTATTAAACAACTTAAGTGTACCTCCAAATCCAGCACTTAAAAGTGTATAACCATCGCTCTCTGTTTCAAAGGCACTTACATTGTCTTGTTTAAATGTTGTACGTAGTTTGGTAAAGGCATAGCCCTTACTTAACCAATCGTTATTAAATTCTACACGTATGGTATTGCTAAACGTATTGGCAGGTATAAGTGGTAAATAATCATCATTACCCTGTTTACCTGTTACGGTTTCAAAACTACTTTCAAAGTGCAACCAATCTAATGGATGCGGATGAATATGCAAGCCAAATTCACCACCATACAATTTGGCATCGTTTTGCAGATAGTTGTACACTGGAGTGTAATCAATAATAGTTCCGTTAGGTGATAGGTAGATATAATCATTCACAAGGTTGTAAAAACCATTGGCAAAGATTTCAACATGCTCGTTCTTGTATTCTATAGCCAAATCTGTTTGAAAATTGTTTTCGGTTTTTAAACCCGGATTACCTACCTCATATCTGTTAGAACCGTGATGAATACCATCTGAAGTTAATTCGGCAAGATTAGGTGCTCTAAATCCTGTAGCAAAATTTAGTCTTGCAGTAACGGCTTTAACCAACTTGGTTTTAAAACCGATGGCACCATTAAAACTATTGTATTTTGGTTGTATTCCATTTGGAACATTAATTGCTCTGCTATCAAAACGCGCACCAAGTTGTACATCTGCTTTTTCAAAATGAATATGCGATACTGCCAATACGCCAAAATCGTTAGTGGTGGCATTAGGAATTAATTGTTCTTCGCCGTAATTTGTATTTATTTGGTTCATACCCTGTACACCAACAATGGTTTCAAACTTACCATAGGTTGGCATATGGTATTTAATATCATAATTAAAGGTTTTAAGTTTCATTTGTAAGGCAGGATGTAAATCTTGGTCATGTTCTTCATCTTCGTGTTCCTCATCGTGATCTTCATCTTCATCGCCATGTTCGTGTTCGTGTTCATCTTCAAATTCTTGCCTGTTGTTGTAGATGTAACCCAAATTCATTTCTAAACTTGAATTTTCTAAAAAAAGTGTAGATTTTGAACTAAACACGTGATTGGTGATATCCTGATAAGGTAATAAAGGCGTTTTGCTGGTAGATTGCTCTCCAACTTCCTCTGGAACACCAAGCTTGGAATGATTCATATTGTAGCGAAACTCGGTTTTAAAATTGGTGATTTGATAACCTAAACCTGCCTTAAAATCTTCTTCTTTAAAACGCGTATTGGTAACGCGATAATCTTTGGTTTCATAATCAGCATGTTGTGCAACACTTCCTCTGAATAAAAATTTAAATTTTTCTCCTGAAGCTTTATAACCAGCATTGGTTGTAAAACCTTGAGTATTGCCAAAGTAAGTAGCATTAATATCACCAGATGATAAATTAGCACTGGCAAACCGTTCTGGGTTTATATACAAAACACCTCCTAAAGCATCGCTGCCATAGAGCAGGGAAGCTGGTCCTTTGATAACTTCTACGCTTTCAATCCCAGCATCACTTAAACCCAAACCATGCTCTCCGCCAAATTGTTGGTTTTCTAATCTTACACCTTGCGTATAGACCAAAACCCTGTTTGAGCTTAAGCCTCTTATTACAGGCTTGCCAATACTTAAACCTGTTGAAATGCTTTCAACGCCTGCAATATTTGTAATGCCATCAGCTAATGTTACAGCGCCATTGGCTTTAAGATCGCTCATGATTTCTTTTTCCACTTTCATTACGTTTTCACTTTGCAGCTTATGAAACGGTGTTGAAACGATGATTTCTTCCATTTCTATGGCAGAAGGTGTCAAAGCTATTAGTAAGTCTTCCGAAAGCGGAATTGAAACGTCTTGTGATAAGGTTTCGTAACCAATGATCGAAAAGATAATTTTATAATTTCCTGTAGGAATATTATTGATGGTGAATAATCCGTTCTCGTCAGAGATGGTACCTTTTTCTAGTTGTGGGAAATAAATGTTTGCAAATGCAATACTTTCGTTGGAACTTGCATCTTTAATTTGACCTTGTATTGAGTTTTGTGAATGTATTGTTGTTACTGCAAAAAGCAATAATATGTATATTATTGATTTCATGTTTTTGTTAATTTAATAAGTTAATGTTTGCTGAAAAATATTCAGCCTTTAAAACGCATTAAACTAACTGTGGCGGAGCACGAAGTGAAAAATGTAATTGCTGGTATAAACTTGAATAATTATACTCTTGAGTAACTACTTTATAGCTATTTTCAATAAGTACAAATTCAATTTGAAATGCTGAAAGGGTAAAAGTATTATTAACTTTAAACTTATAAAATTCGCATTCTAAATCTAGAGTATGAAGATGTGTTTTCTGATGACCAAAACATACCTCATGTTTATGGTTTTCAAACGCATGAGCCAACTTTATAGCAGAAGGAACTAAAAGCGTTATTGCCAGAACAAAAGTTAAAACTTTAAAAACTATATGTTGTTTTACATTCTGCATTAATTAAAAAAACGTTTTAACCCAATTCTACAAAGCATCTTTTTTTCGAAGTTCCAAAAGAATTGGAATTGCCCAAACAACCAGCCAAAAAATACAAGCATAAACTGATAAACAACAAATAACAATGCAATTCTAATAAACCAATATAAAACGGAATTCAGGCTTTCTTGTGTAATATTAAAAAAATCTAAAATGGGTTTTCCTATGTAAGTAGCTGTAGATCCCGTAACTGCAAAAACAATAAGAATTATTAGAATTTGCCAATTTGAAGTAATGTTCCAGCGTTCTTTTAATTTATTCACTTAAAAAAATTTACTCATGCAAAAGTAAAAAAACTTAATCAGATTCTTGGTCTACCCAGACCTAATTGTTGATTGTATTTAAGTTGAAAATAGACAAAGTAATTATAAAGTTTGTAATTAACTTCATAACCATAATCAATCCCACTTTGGTAGTCTATTTGCATTTCATAAAGATTTGGGTTGTAATTAAGTGGTTGTGATGCACGAATATTCCATTCCGTGACATAGAAAAGATTCTTATTTTCTAAATAGGCTTGTGAATAATAACCTTCTGGTTTGGCAGTACTTGCCAACCATGTACTAAAACCAGGTTCAATGATGATGATTTCGTATTCTAACTCGTCATTGGAAATACTAATCGTATCATTATCAGTGTAGGTTACAGAATTTTTGTCGTTATCATTATTGGGAACGGTCTTTGTAGAATTGCATCCAATTAAAAAGACACCAATTAATAGAATGTACTCAAAAGCTTTCATAGTCTTGTTTTAAACTAAAAATACGAAATATTTTGTTTAAAGCTTTTGATTTTAAGATAGTTTAACAAATATGCCTATGCTTTCAATATACTAATAATTTGTGAGGCCAATTCCGAACCAATTCTATCTTGTGCTTCATTAGTTGCAGCACCTGTATGCGGTGTTAAAGACAACGCTGGATTCATAAGCAATTGAATTTCTGGAGTAGGTTCTTTTTCAAAAACATCTAAAGCCGCACGAGCTACTTTTCCACTTTCAATGGCCTTTACTAATGCTACTTCATCAATCACTCCACCACGAGCTGCATTAACAAGTATAACACCATCTTTCATCAAGTCAAATTCAGGTTTGCCAATCACGTAATCTTTTTGAGCAGGTACATGAAGGGTAATAAAATCTGATTGTTTTAGAACTTCATCTTTTGAAATTGTTTCAATCTCAAAGTCAAGCGTTCTGCCATCAAAGAAATCGAGTTTTAAATTGGCTTTGTCTATAAAAGGATCGTAAGCAATCACTCTCATACCAGTTCCAAGCGCTACTTTTGCAGTGGCTTGACCAATACGACCAAAACCAAGAACACCTAATGTTTTACCCTTTAACTCCACACCCTTTGCATAGGCTTTCTTTAGGTCTTTAAATTTGGTATCTCCATCCAAAGGCATATCTCTATTTGCATTGTGTAAATAACGTGCTAATCCATACAAATGGGCAAAAACAAGTTCTGCAACAGAATGTGATGAAGCAGCTGGTGTGTTGATTACATGAATCCCTTTTTCGCGAGCATATTCTACATCTATATTGTCCATACCAACACCACCACGACCTATAATCTTAAGATTTGGGCAGTTGTCAATAATGTCTTTTCTTACTTTTGTTGCACTTCTTACAAGCAATACGTCAATATTGTTTTCATTCAGATAATTCACCAATTGCTCTTGTGCAACTGTAGTTGTAGATATATCTATTCCTGCTTTTTCTAATTCATCAATTCCACTTTGTGAAATTCCATCATTTGCTAATACTTTCATTGTTAAAGTTAAAAGTTAAAAGTTAAAAGTTAAAAGTTGTTACAACTATTACTTTTGTACTTTTAGGATTAATTATTCTTTTTATTTTTGTCATTGCGATGCTGACGTTTACTGTCAGTAGTGACAATCTGTTTCAATTGAAAAGATTACTTCGTCGTCTGTTCTCGACTACATTTCAACAAGCTCATTGTCCACGCTCGAACTGACACTCTTCGTAATGACGGTTAATTAAATTTATTTTAAATGTTTGAGTAAACTACTGCTGTCTGCATACCGATTACTGCAAACTAATTTATGCTTTACTTTCTAATTCACTCATAACTTCTACCAAAGCTTTTACACTGTCCAGCGGTAAAGCGTTATACATTGATGCTCTGTAACCACCAACACTTCTATGACCATTTAAACCACTTATACCAGCTTCTTTAAGCATGGTGTCAAAAGTTTCTTTTAAAGTATCATCTACCAAGTTAAAAGTGGCATTCATATAAGATCTATCTTCTTTAACTGAAAACCCTTTAAAAAGTGGATTTAGATCTATTTCAGAATACATCAAACGTGCTTTCTTATCATTCTCTTCTTCAATGGCTGCAATACCACCTAATTCTTTTAACCATTCTAATGTTAACATAGATACATAAACAGCAAAAACAGGTGGTGTGTTGAACATACTGCTTTTACTTATATGAACTTTATAATCCATCATTGATGGAATTTTTCTTGACACTTTACCTAAAATATCTTCTCTTACTACAACTAAAGTTGTTCCAGCAGGGCCCATATTTTTTTGTGCTCCAGCATAGATTAAATCGAATTGTGTAAAATCCAACTGACGTGAAAATATATCGCTACTCATGTCACAAACCATAGGAATAGGACTGTTTGGGAATTCTTTTATTTGAGTTCCGAAAATGGTATTGTTAGACGTACAATGAAAATAATCATAATCTGTAGGAATCTCGTATCCTTTTGGAATATAATTATAGTTGGCACTTTTAGAAGAGCCTACTTCATAGATGTCATCAAAGATTTTAGCTTCCTTTATAGCCTTATCACTCCATGAACCAGTATTTAAATAACCAGCTCTTTTTTCCAACAAGTTTAAAGCAACCATCAAAAATTGAGTGCTTGCTCCACCTTGCAAAAACAATACTTTATAACCTTTACCTTCAAGTCCAAGTAGCTCTAAAACCAATGCTCTGGCTTTTTCCATGACATCAACAAATGGTTTACTACGATGTGAAATTTCCAAAAGCGAAAGATTGTCGTCATTGAAATTCAAAACTGCTTCGGAAGCTTTTAATAAGACTTGTGGTGGCAAGATTGATGGACCAGCACTAAAATTATGTTTTTTCATTTTTTTGGTTAAATTTTAACAGATGCAAAGTTGCTAATTAATTCGTTATTTAGTGTTATAAAATTGATAATTTTTAGGCTAAATCGTTAATAAAAATTCAATAATATCTATTTCGTCAGCATAATCCCAAAGTTGAGGTTTTTGCGTTTCTCCAAAGCCAATTTCATTTTCACGAATATTTTCTGAAACAATACACTGTATGTGATTTTTGTCTGTGTCCAATTTTTTATTCAGTTCTTCAATGGTGTCATACTTTTCATAAAAAACAGTGGCTATTGGCGAAGAATAACTATGGTCTTCCTTTAAGATCAGGAAGCCATTGTCCAACATATCAAATTCGCTCATTAAATAGACAGCTTTATTATAATCATAATTGTTAGCATATTTGGTTTTGTCAATAATAGGATGCCAATGGTAAACGGCTTCAAAGAATTTATCGAAGTTGTAATTTTCAGGTACAAACAGTTTAGAAACATTTCTACAACCTAGACCATAATACCTGAAAATATCATCAGAAAGTAATTTTAATTGCGCTTCAGATTCGTTTCCCGTAAGCACAGCAACCGAGTTTCTGTTTTTCCTGATAATTGAAGGTTTTCCTCTAAAATAGTATTCAAAATAGCGTGCTGTGTTATTGCTTCCTGTGGCAATAACAGCGTCAAAGTTTTCCAGCTTATTTTCTGTAAATTGTATTTTACCTTTAAATTCTGGCTCAATGCGTTCTAAATATTTTGATAAATAGGGAAGAAGGTGTTTATCGTTTGAAGATTGCTTTACAATAACCTGATGACCAGAGATTAAAACAGAAATAAAGTCGTGAAATCCAACCAACGGAATATTTCCTGCCATAATAATGGCAACTTTTTTAGGTTTTATAGTATTAAAGTTATAGTTCTTAATCCATGCATTAATAATGCTTATATTCAATATGTTACACCAAACATTTAAAGCAAAAAATATATTTTCTTGAGTAAACCAACCATTGTGTTCTTCGGCCAATTTTATTTGATGTTTAAAACCATCAAAAAATAAATCGTTAAGTGCAATATCATCTTTTTTATGAATACCTTCATTAGAAAATTGACTTAAAAAACCGCCTAATTTTACGAATGCGTTAATTCTTTGTTGTAATTGCATACTCTATTTGGTTATGAATACTTTTGGCTTTATTTTTGTATGCAAAGTTAGAAAATGAAATGAACAAATTTTCGTTTTCTTGATTTTGCTTAAAAAGGAAAATTTTAATTAGAAAAAAATGCTATGGCAATTATAATAACTGATGAATGTATAAACTGTGGAGCTTGTGAGCCAGAATGCCCTAATACTGCCATTTATGAAGGAGCAGATGATTGGAGATATAATGATGGGACAAGTTTAGAAGGCGATGTTATATTACCTAACGGGAAAGCCGTGAATGCAGAAGAGGCCCAAGAGCCTATAAGTGATGAATTATATTACATAGTACCAGATAAATGTACAGAATGTAAAGGCTTTCATGAAGAGCCACAATGTGCTGCGGTTTGCCCAGTGGATTGTTGTGTACCTGATGAAGACCATGTAGAAAGCGAGGAAACACTGTTAGGCAAACAAGCATTTATGCATAAAGAATGATTATCAATTTATAATTAACAATGAATAATAAATCCTAAACCTTGTGTTTGGGATTTTTTGTTTATAGTGTTTAATATCAATTGAATAAGTAATTATATATATCATTAAAATATGCATATCATATAGCTAGCCTTCATTAAAGCTTGGATTGATTTAAGATTAAGTTCATTCTCATAATAACAATGCATTTTATTATGGAAATCTACATCGCATGAATAAAAATTGCTATATTTGAGTATAGTCTAAAACGCAATAACCTTTCATTTTAGCTTGAGATGGGATTTATTTTTTAAATTAACAAAAATCCGATTTTAAATTTTGTGGCTTGGGATTATAACTAACTAAAAACAAATACCAACCATGAATTTAACTTTACGTGAATGTCGAGCTGAAGATGCTCCTGCATGTGGCGAAATCTGTTTTAGCGCATTTAAAACTGTAGCAAACCACCATAACTTTCCTGAAGATTTTCCAAATGCCGATGTTACGACAGGCATGTTAACAGGACTAATTACCCACCCTGGATTCTATGGAGTTTTGGCTGAACAGGATGGAAAGATAGTGGGAAGTAACTTTCTAGATGAACGTACCTCAATTGCTGGAGTAGGCCCAATTACCATTGCAACCGGACTACAAAATGGCAACATTGGCAAAGAATTAATGATGAATGTTATTGATAGAGCAAACGAAAAAGGATTTGCCGGAATCCGACTGCTTCAAGCAGCTTATAACAATAAATCTTTATCGCTCTATGCCAAATTGGGATTTAACGTACAGACCGCTTTGGCTGCTATGCAAGGGCCTCCCATATCCCATAAAATAGAAGGCTACGCTGTACGTGCTGCACTCAAAGAAGATATGAATGCTTGTAATGCGGTTTGCCAATACGTTCATGGGCATAATCGTTCGGGAGAACTTTCGGATGCTATTCAACAAGGCACAGCTTTGGTGGTAGAGCATGACGATAGCATTGTAGGTTATTCTACCGGATTAGCTTATTTTGGTCACTCGGTGGCAGAATCAAATGAAGCGTTAAAAGCATTGATTTCCGCTGTTGACCAATTTCAGGGTACTGGCATTTTGGTTCCAATTACTAATCATGAATTGTTTCGCTGGTGTCTTAAGAACAAACTTAGGGTAGTGCATGTAATGACCCTTATGTCCATAGGACTTTATAATGAACCCAGTGGTAGTTACTTGCCTTCAATACTATATTAATTATTTAAACATACAAGATGAATTATGAAGCAATTATTGCGCTATCCGAGGTCCTAGGTCTTATATTTATTATCGTATCTGTTTTTTATTTAGCACAACAAGTAAAAGTAGGGAATAAGCAAACTACGACGGACTCTTTGAGTGATGCCACCAAGTTTTATATAGAGCAATACAACAACAGTTACGGCACTGGAAAAAATGTTGCCTTTATGAGAAAAGCATTAAACGATTACACGTGTCTAAGTCAGGACGAAAAAGGGCGCTTATTTTCAATCATTATTGGGTATGTGGGAGCTTGGAATAATTTACATAATAAATATCAGGCAGGATTTCTTCCAAAAGGAACTTATAGCAGCATTACCGTAGCATTTACCAGTTTACTGCAGACTCCCGGAGGCCTGGCATGTATAAAGCAAATTCATGAAGCTTTCGGTATGCCGCCTCATGTCATGGACAAAACTGTAATCAAGAGTATTGATGGTGTTGAAATTCGTCCATTTGCCGACTGTCTTGACTTTCTAAAAGTAAATTTGTAGAAAAATTCGATCCGGTTTTATAAAAGAAGGAAAGTCAGGATATGAATAGTATCTCAATCTAGCTCAAATAAAACGAAAAACTAACTTAAGCTATATAAAACCTGCCTACCGGAAGGCAGACTAATTGCAAGTGTAAGTCTACTCAAGAAAATTTATTCAGAACTCTTAAACTGCTTCATTTCTTCCAAAGGCTCTATCACATTATAATCTTTCCAGATATCAGGATTGTATTGATCTAACTCTTGGTATATGATATTTTCTGGTTGCGTAAACTGGTCGTATTCTCCTTGGCTCAGCGGTTTGGTTTCAAGAAGTAATAATTCATGTTTTTCCTTAATGCTGCCTTCAAGTAGAAAATCGAAAGCTACTTTGTTTCTGCTACTTGAGTTTTCAATAAATTTAAAAGGCCTATGTACATAAATGTATCTGCCAATTTCTCTGTAAGCGTATTTTAATTGATAGTAGCCATTAGTATTTTTTTCAAACAGCACAGTACCATTGCTCACATTTTCAATGTATTTTACACCAATAAGCAATCTTAAGTTGAATTTTTCACCACGTTTTCCTTTGGCAAAGCTAAAGTCGGTTCTTAAAATACCATAATCTGCACTCGAGATGTAATGTGTGCCAGCATATTTTGAAGACGACCTTCTGGGTTTGAATGTTACCACATAGACCATGTCGTTCATAAAGAATGTAACATCTTGTAATTCAAATTTGTAAAGATCTGGATCTATGAGTTGTTGCATAAAAAAATCCTGATTGAAAAAGCCTTTGTTCAATTGCCCTGAAGCTGTTTCATTAAGGCTTTCTACTCCAAGTTCTTTCTTTTCATTTTCTTCTTGTTCTTTCTTCATTTCTTCTTTTAGAGACAGAGAATCTTCAACTTTAAATAAACCTGTTTTTACTTTGTAGGATGCATTTGGGTCAAGATATTTAAGAATAATTTCCTTTCCTTTTTTTTCTATGGTTTCCAAAGAAAAATCCCTTTTCTTATCTAAAAGTAAGGTGGCTTTATCAACATTCAGCTTTTTGTTTTTTGCATCCAAAACCAAAAACGTTCCTGCAAAATCCGTGTAATGTGCAATGTTAGCATTTATAACTGCATTTGTGAGAGAATCTAAACTCTTGTTAGCGCTTTCCAATTTCGATTTTCGCATACCTGAAGCTTTGTCAATATCAAAGTTTAACTCATCAAAATCCATATAGGCTGTACTTCTGTGGAATATTTTATTGGATACATTATTTGGTCTGTAATTGGTTTTTGTGTTTCGGTTTGTTCTAGCCATAATGCTATCTATTGAAGGTCTTTCACCAGTAAGAATGACAGTATCCAATTGGTTAAGATGTTCACCTAACAGAATAATGTTATCATTTGGTTTTAATGCATTTATGACAATAGATTTAGAACCATAACCCAAACATGAGATATTTAAAATATCGGAATCTTTAACGTCATCAAGCGAAATACTAAAGTATCCATCTACATTACTTACAACACCATGGGTTGTATCATTAAACTGTATGGCTGCATAAGGGATAGGTTGGTGATTTATGGAATCTAAAATTCTACCTGAAAAATTTTGTCCTGATAACAAGCTTGAAAAGCTTAACAAGGTGATAAGTAGGTAATGATTTAATCTCATGTTGATGGTTTAATATAAAAACGACGAGTCTATAAAAAATTTGTTACACAAACATACATAAAGCTTTAAAACAGTATTCTTAAAAAAGAATTAAATAAGTACATTTGCAGCCTCAAAAATTATGAATAGATGAAACATCCATCAATGAGAGTCTAAACTAAACACAATGATGATTAAGTGGATGTTACATGTGACTATTAAAAAAACAATAAATACTAACACATGAAAGCAGGTATTGTAGGATTACCAAATGTTGGAAAATCGACTTTATTTAATTGTTTGTCAAACGCTAAAGCGCAGAGTGCAAACTTTCCGTTTTGCACTATAGAACCAAACATTGGTGTGGTTAATGTTCCAGACCCAAGATTACAAAAATTGGAAGAACTGGTAAAACCACAACGTGTTTTACCTGCTACTGTAGAAATTGTGGATATTGCAGGTTTAGTAAAGGGAGCGAGCAAAGGAGAAGGTTTGGGAAATCAGTTTTTGGCAAACATTCGTGAAACTGATGCCATTCTGCATGTAATGAGATGTTTTGATAATGACAATATTGTTCATGTAGATGGAAATATAAATCCTATTAGAGATAAGGAAACTATTGACATGGAGCTTCAGCTTAAAGATTTGGAAACTGTTGAAAAGAAATTGGACAAAGTAAGTCGTGCTGCTAAAACAGGAAATAAAGAAGCTCAAAAAGAACAGGCTGTTTTACAAAAAATAAAAACTGGTTTAGAAGCAGGTAATTCAGTTAGAGCACTTGAGTTTGAAGAAGATGATTATATAGACTTTGTAAAGCCTTCACAATTCATTACAGATAAACCAGTGATGTATGTTTGTAATGTTGACGAAGCCTCTGCAGTTTCTGGAAATAATTATGTAGAACAAGTAAAGGAAGCTGTTAAAAATGAAAAAGCAGAAGTTTTGGTTTTGGCAGTTGGAACAGAAGCAGACATCAATGAATTGGATGATTATGAAGAACGTCAGATGTTTTTGCAAGATATAGGTTTAGATGAGCCTGGTTCTTCAAAATTGATTCGTTCGGCATACAAATTATTAAATCAGCAAACCTATTTCACGGCTGGCGAAAAAGAAGTCAGGGCCTGGACAATAGATGTTGGAGCCACTGCTCCACAAGCAGCAGGAGTAATTCATACCGATTTTGAAAAAGG
>DATGBV010000142.1:0-11698 GCA_035312485.1 Flavobacteriaceae bacterium
AGTTTTTCTCTAAATTTATTCCAGTTACAGCCAATTTTGATTAATGGCGCTTTAATGAAGTTAAATTTAAATTTTTATTATCATGAAAAAAATTATTTTTTTAATGCCAATTCTGGCAATGACAATGATTTTGTTATCTTGTTCTAATGAAGAAATGGACTCTTCAGACTCCTTAACGATCTCAAATCTAAAAAGTTCAAAAGAATCATTTGCAAAGTCATCCAATTACTCTTATACCGAGTTGGAAAGGTTAACTAAAAAAATGCGGCGTTTCCATAATTTTGAAGTAGCTATTGAACAGAGCTATGACCAAGATTTAACAGGATATGTTCCAGGTATGGGGCATCATTATGCAAATGAAGCATTTATGGATGGAGTTTTTGAACTTGAAAAACCAGAAGCTCTACTTTATGTGCCAGATGAAAATGGGGTAATGCAATTTGTAGGAGTGGAGTATTTAGTATTTATGGATCAATTAGACGATCCGTCAATACCACCCGAAGGATTTAGTGGGGATGCTGACGTATGGGCAATTGTAGGACCCTTTTGGACTTTACATGCTTGGGTAGGACTGGAAAATCCAGATGGTGTATTTGCGCCATTTAATCCATTGGTAGAGTAAGATAATTCATATTCTCAATAAAATTCCTTATACTTGAATTGGTCTATAAAGCCAGAATACTTTTCTGGCTTTACTTTTTTATAGCCCTTCATATAGACAATTTTAAAAGAATTCAACAGATTATGTTAGATTTGTGTTGTGGTAAACAGGCAACACTATACTACTTTAATAAAAACCGAAGCCAAACGCCTCGGTTTTTTATCTTGTGGGATAAGTAAAGCAGAATTTTTAGAGGAAGAAGCTCCAAGACTAGAACAGTGGTTGAACAATAATATGCATGGTGAAATGCACTATATGGAAAACCATTTTGACAAAAGATTGGATCCTACCATACTTGTTGAAGGAAGTAAAAGTGTCATTTCTTTGTTGTTAAACTATTTTCCTTCTCAAACCCAAAACAAAGAAAGTTATAAACTGTCAAAATATGCTTTTGGCACCGATTACCATTTTGTAATCAAAGACAAATTAAAATCATTATTGCACTTTATTCAAGACGAAATTGGTGAAGTTCATGGGCGTGCTTTTGTAGATTCGGCACCAGTATTAGATAAAGTTTGGGCAGCCAAAAGTGGTTTAGGTTGGATAGGCAAACACAGCAATTTACTAACACAACAAGTAGGTTCGTTTTATTTTATCGCTGAACTCATTGTAGATTTGGAATTAGAATATGACACGCCAATAACAGATCATTGTGGAAACTGCACAGCTTGTATTGATGCTTGTCCTACGCAAGCCATAGTTGAACCTTATACGGTAGATGGTAGCAAATGCATTTCTTATTTAACTATAGAATTAAAAGATAATATTCCAACAGAATTTAAGGGGCAAATGGATAATTGGATGTTTGGTTGCGATGTGTGTCAAGATGTATGCCCTTGGAATCGGTTTTCAAAAGCTCACAATGAACCCTTATTTAATCCAAACCCAGAATTGCTTTCTATGACCAAAAAAGATTGGGATGAAATTACCAAAGAAACTTTTAATAAAATTTTTAAGAATTCAGCTGTAAAGCGAACAAAATATTCAGGGTTAAAAAGAAATATTGAATTTTTAAAAAGTTAACAAGATTCCCTTATTACTAAATTAGTATCTAGAATTACAGTTTTATATGAAATTGGTTTACCCTTAAACTTATTGTCAATTTCACTAAATAATATTTTTGCAGATTCTTTACCCATTTCATAACCTGGCTGATGTACAGTTGATAAAGCTGGTGTAATAACAGATGACATAAACCAATCACTAAAACCAAAAAGTGCAATGTCTTCCGGCACTTTAATGTTGTTGTCTTTAAAATATTTTAGGGCACCAGTGGCTACAACATCTGTGATGCAAAAAATAGCATCGATGGAATTACCAAATTTCCCATACAATTTTTTAGCTGCATTATATCCATCATCAAAATCATTATTGTTATTACACATAAAGACCAATGAAGAATCATAAGCAATATCATTATCAATTAGTGCTTGTTTATAACCTAAAAATCTATCAATAGAGTTTTGTGGAATTAAATCTCCTCTAAAGTGTGCTATTTTTCTATGCCCTTTTTTTATTAAATGAGTTACAGCATTATAAGCTGCAGTCCGATCATCAATAATAACTTTTGAACAATTTATGCTTTTGGAAATCTTATCAAAAAGAGTTAGAGGTATTCCAAAATCCAAAATCTTTTGTATATGAGAAAAATTGTTTGTTTTATTGGATAATGCCATTAAAATGCCATCAACATTTTTATTAATCAACAAATCGACCTGTCTTTTTTCAAGCTCATAATTTTCATTAGACTGCATTAAAATAACTAAATACTCTTCTTTTTCGGCAATTTCTAATATTCCATTAATTACATTCGAGAAAAAATTATGAACAGTTGCAGGAATAATAACACCTATAGTTTTTGATTTATGGGTTCTTAAATTTACAGCAGAAGGATTAGGAACATAATTAAGTGACCTAGCTAAATCGTTTACTCGTTTTTTGTTTTTCTCACTAACATCAGGATAATTTCTTAAAGCTTTTGAAACAGTAGCTACAGAAAGACCTAAAGTTTCAGCAATTTGCTTTAAAGTTATTGGTTTCATATGTATTTAATAAAGGAGAATTAATAAATTAGAATGAGTGCAATACATTAAGTAAATGTAATACTTTTTTAAAATAATAACTTAATCATCAATTTTTAAGAAGTATAACCAATAGCATTGTAGTATTGTTATCTTTGTATACTATAATTAATCCATATTTATGAGCAAGCAAAGTAAACGTAGAGAAGCTTTAATATATCACGCCAAACCCATTCCTGGTAAAATAAAGGTTGTGCCAACCAAAAAGTATGCCTCTCAAAGAGACTTGTCTTTAGCATATTCTCCTGGAGTTGCAGAGCCTTGTTTAGAAATTAGCAAGAAAAAGGAAAATGTTTATAAATATACAACCAAAGGGAATTTAGTAGCGGTAATATCAAATGGGACAGCAGTTTTAGGTCTTGGAAATATAGGCCCAGAAGCATCCAAACCCGTTATGGAAGGCAAAGGATTGTTGTTCAAGATTTTTGCAGATATTGATGTTTTTGATATTGAAGTAGATACTGAAAACATCGAAGATTTTATTCAAACCGTAAAAATGATTTCTCCAACTTTTGGAGGCATAAATCTTGAAGATATCAAAGCTCCAGAGGCTTTTGAAATTGAAAGACGACTTAAAGAAGAACTGGATATTCCTGTAATGCATGATGACCAACATGGTACAGCAATCATTTCAGCCGCCGCATTAATTAATGCTTTAGAACTTGCAGAGAAGAAGATTGATGAAGTTAAAATAGTGATAAGTGGAGCAGGAGCAGCAGCGATATCATGTTCTAGATTATACCAAGCTTGTGGATCTAAACGAGAAAACATGGTTATGTTAGACAGCAAGGGCGTAATCAGACAGGACAGAGAAAACCTTTCAACAGAAAAAGCAGAATTCGCTACTCATAGAAAAATAGATACATTAGATGAAGCTATGAAAGATGCTGATGTGTTTATAGGTCTTTCAACTTCAGATATTGTATCTCCTAACATGTTAAAATCTATGGCAAAAACACCTATAGTATTTGCCATGTCCAATCCAGATCCAGAAATAACTTACGATTTGGCAGTAGCAACACGAGATGACATCATTATGGCTACAGGACGTAGTGATCATCCTAACCAAGTTAATAATGTATTAGGCTTTCCATTTATTTTTAGAGGAGCACTAGATGTTAGGGCTACTAAAATTAATGAAGAAATGAAAATGGCTGCGGTTTATGCGCTAGCCAATCTTGCTAAAGAACCAGTTCCTGAACAAGTTAATATAGCTTATGGGGAAACACGTCTTACTTTCAATAAAGAATATATAATCCCAAAACCGTTTGATCCAAGGCTTATTGCCGAAGTCCCTCCAGCTGTTGCAAAAGCAGCGATGGAAAGTGGTGTAGCCAAAGAACCAATAAAAAATTGGGAAGACTATAAGAACTCACTTATGGAACGTTTGGGTTCTGATAATAAAATAGTGAGATTATTGTTAAATAGAGCCAAGATTAATCCTAAACGGGTTGTTTTTGCTGAAGCCGATCAATTAGATGTGCTAAAAGCGGCTCAAATAGCACATGAAGAAGGTATTGCTCATCCAATTTTATTGGGTAGGAAAGATGTTATACAAAGTCTAATGGCAGAAATTGAATTTGATGCTGATGTTCCTATAATAGACCCAAAATCTGATGAAGAGCTTGAACGAAAAAATAAATACGCAAAAGGTTATTGGAATCAGCGTAATAGAAGAGGAATCACCTATTATTCTGCAAAAACAATAATGCGAGAGCGTAATTATTTTGCAGCAATGATGGTTAATGAAGGAGATGCAGATGCAGTAATTACAGGATATTCTAGAGCTTACCCAAAGGTTGTAAAACCCATTCTAGAACTTATTGGTTTAGCAAAAGGAGCTACTAGAATAGCAACTACCAATGTCATGATGACACAGCGTGGACCAATGTTTTTAAGTGATACCTCAATCAACATAGATCCAACTGCAGATGATCTAGCCAAAATAGCTGTCATGACCTCAAAAGTGGTCAAAATGTTTGGTATGGAGCCTACTTTGGCATTACTGTCATATTCTAATTTCGGCTCATCAGATAACCCAAGAGCTTCAAAGGTTAGAGACGCAGTTTCAATTTTACATAAATATTATCCTGATTTGTTAGTTGACGGTGAATTACAAATAGACTTTGCTTTAAATCCTGAAATGCACAAACATACTTTCCCTTTTTCCAAACTGGCTGGTAAAAAGGTTAATACTCTGATTTTTCCAAATCTCGAATCAGCAAATATCACCTATAAACTCTTGAAAGAATTAAATAATTCAGAATCCATAGGTCCAATCATGATGGGTTTAAGAAAACCAGTCCATATTTTACAATTGGGAGCAAGTGTAGATGAAATTGTAAATATGACGGCAATTTCTGTTATTGATGCACAACAAAAAGAAAAATGGGAGCTTGAACATCCAGAAGTTAAGTAATTTTAATGTAAATAATTTTATTACATTTGGGATGTTAATAGGGATAATTAAATGATAACATATATTCAAGGAAAACTTGTTGAAAAAAACCCAACGGATGTTGTTATCGATTGTAACGGAATAGGTTATTTAGTTCATATTTCCCTCCATACTTTTTCTGAAATCCCTAATCAAGAGAACATTAAACTTTACACGTATTTTCAAATAAAAGAAGATTCTCATTCATTGTTTGGTTTTACATCTTTAGCTGAAAGAGAAATTTTCAAACTTTTAATTTCCGTAAGCGGCATAGGCTCTAGCATTGCCAGAACTATGCTGTCTTCTTTAACTCCAAAACAGGTTAGAGAAGGTATTGCAATTGGTGACGTAGCACTTATTCAATCTATAAAAGGTATTGGAGCTAAAACGGCTCAACGGGCTATCATAGAATTAAAGGATAAGGTTCTTAAAATATACGATATTGATGAAGTTTCGATAACAAAAAACAATACCTGTAAAGATGAAACGTTATCTGCTTTAGAGGTTTTAGGTTTTGCAAGAAAGCAAGCCGAAAAAGTTGTAGATAAAATTTTAACTACACAACCAGATGCCAATGTAGAAACCATTATTAAATTAGCTTTAAAAAATTTATAATAGATTTTGAATACTACTAACCTAAATTTTTATAAATCAGTTAAAAAATATACATTTTCGCTTCTGTTTTTAATGGTTTCAATTGTTGCTTGGTCTCAACAGCCAGCAGACCAAGATACTACACAAACAGGTTATGGTTTAGGGAATTTAAAATTTCCAAACCCAGAAAGTATTGTTTCAAAATACACTTACGACCCAATAACAGATAGATATTATTATACAGAGTCGATAGGTAGTTTTAATATTAATTATCCAGTTATACTAACTCCAGATGAATATGAACAACTGGTCATTCAAGAAAATTTAAGGTCATACTACAAACAAAAAATCGATGCCTTTGATGGTAAAAAAGACGGAACGGAAGATGAACAAAAAAATCTACTTCCAGAGTTTTATGTAGATTCAGATTTTTTTGAAACTGTTTTTGGTGGAAACACCATAGAAGTAGTGCCTCAAGGTTCTGTAGAAATGGATTTGGGCGTTTTGTTTTCTAAACAGGACAATCCAGCTTTTTCACCAAAGAACAGAAGTAATTTCACTTTTGATTTTGATCAGCGTATTAGTTTGAGTCTATTGGGAAGAGTAGGTACTAGGCTCCAAGTAACGGCAAATTATGATACCCAATCTACTTTTGATTTTGAGAATATAATAAAGCTGGAATATACTCCAACCGAAGATGATATTATTCAGAAGATTGAAGTTGGAAATGTAAGTATGCCTCTTAATAACTCGTTAATTACTGGAGCACAAAGTCTTTTTGGTGTAAAAACGCAGTTACAATTTGGTAAAACCACCGTAACAGGAATCTTTTCTGAACAGAAATCTGAAACAAAAACTGTAGTTGCTCAAGGTGGTGGTACGTTAGAAGAATTTGAGCTATTCATTAGAGATTATGACGAGAACAGACACTTCTTTTTAGCGCAATATTTTAGGGATAATTATGATAAAGCGCTGTCAACATATCCTTTTATAAATTCCAATGTTCAAATTACCAGAATAGAAGTTTGGGTAACAAACAGAAATAACCAAACCGATAATGTTAGAAATGTTGTTGCTTTACAAGATGTTGGTGAAATAGATAAAATTGGCAATCCGTCAGTAATAGTATCAGGCACTCCTGGAGCCTTTCCAGATAATTCAAACAATGCTTTAGATCCTAAAAATATTGGTGTTGGAAACTCACAATTAAATGATTTAATTAGAGATGTTGCCACAGCTCAATCTGGAATTACTGTACCTGGCGCTAGTGAAGGTTTGGATTACTCCAAGCTGGAAAATGCAAGAAAGCTTATAGAAGGTTCTGAATACGTTTTAAACTCACAATTAGGTTATATTTCTTTAAATCAACGTTTGAATAATGATGAAGTTCTTGGTGTGGCATTTCAATTTACTGTTGGAGGTCAAGTATATCAAATTGGTGAGTTTGCAAATGATGGTATAGACGCAACTGGTGTTGGAACAGATATAGATGGAAATGTTACATCTGTTACAAACAACAGTTTGATTGTTAAAATGCTTAAAAGCAGTATTACCAATGTAAACCAGCCAGTTTGGGATTTAATGATGAAAAATATTTATGATACTGGTGCTTATCAGTTAAGTCAGGACGATTTTAAATTAAATATTTTTTATACAGAGGCGTCACCATTAAATTACATAACACCTGTTTCTGGAACACCTTTTCCTACTCCAGGACCTAACCAAGATGAATTACAAGAAACACCACTTTTAAAGGTTTTCAATTTAGATAGGTTAAACTTTAATAATGACCCTCAAGTTAATGGTGATGGATTTTTCGATTTTGTTCCAGGCATTACTGTTTTGCCTCAAAATGGAAAAATAATATTTACTTCGGCTGAACCATTTGGTGAATACCTGTTTAATGTATTATCATTAGACCCATTGGAAGATTATAATAATGAGGCAACATATAATGGTAATCAGCAAAAATATGTCTACAACATTTTATACAGCAGTACTAAAACAGCAGCTTTAGAGGAAGTAGAAAAAAATAAGTTTCAAATAAAAGGACGATATAAGTCTTCAGGAGGAGGAGGTATTCCAATCGGATCCTTTAATGTTCCTCGTGGCTCTGTTAAAGTAACGGCTGGTGGTCGTGTATTGGTAGAAGGCATAGATTATACAGTAAACTATCAACTTGGTAGAGTGGAAATTTTGGATGAAGCTTTAAAAGCATCTAATACACCTATACAAGTTTCAACAGAGAATAATGCAGTTTTTGGACAACAAACAAAAAGATTTACAGGAATAAATGTAGAACATCAGTTTAATGAAAACTTTCTTTTAGGAGCTACTTTTTTAAACCTTAACGAAAGGCCTATTACACAAAAAGCAAACTATAATAGTGAACCAATTAACAATACCATTTTTGGGTTTAACGGAAATTACTCAACCGAAGTGCCTTTTTTGACACGTTTGGTTAATAAATTACCAAATATTGATACAGATGTTCCTTCAAATCTTTCTGTAAGAGGAGAATTTGCTTATTTAGCACCAGGAGCTCCTAAAGGCACAGACTTTAAAGGAGAAGCAACATCTTATGTTGATGATTTTGAAGGTACACAAAACGCTATCGAATTAAAATCACAGCAATCATGGTTTTTATCAAGTACTCCTTTTGATCCTGCATTAGGATATGTGGATGTTAATGATCCAAACAGTGATATCAATTTACAAAATGGCTATCAGAGAGCTAAACTAAACTGGTATTTCATTGATCCAATTTTCTATAGTAGTCAGCGGCCTAATGGGATTACAGATGACGATGTTTCCAGTTTATATACAAGTCGCGTATTTATACGTGAATTATTCCCTAACAGAGATTTAGTACAAGGTCAGAACTCCGTTCAAAACACTCTGGATCTAGCATATTATCCAGCAGAAAGAGGACCATATAATTTTAATCCAAATGCCAATGGGAATACATTACCAAACCCTTCGCAAAACTGGGCTGGAATTACCAGACAATTAACATCTACAGATTTAGAGCAGGCCAATGTAGAATATATAGAATTTTGGCTACAAGACCCATTTCAGGAAAATCCTGCAAATCCAGGAGGGAAGCTGGTATTTAATCTTGGAAATATTTCTGAAGATGTATTGCCTGATGGAAGAAAACAATATGAAAATGGTTTGCCTGATGCGGACAATGATGCCTTTACAACAGAAACATCTTGGGGACAAATACCAGCCAATCAATCTTTGGTCTATGCATTTAGTACAACTGGAGCAGAGAGAGCATTGCAAGACATTGGCTACGATGGGTTGAACGATACAGATGAAGCTTTAAAATTCCCTAGTTTTGCTGCTCTCGATGATCCTGCAAATGACAACTACACCTATTTTTTACAAGCCGAAGGAAATATCTTTGAACGATATTCACAATACAATGGTTTGGAAGGCAATTCACCAGACATATTTACAGACACCAATAGAGGTTCTACAACCCAACCAGATGCAGAAGATATTAATCGTGATAATACAATGAATACGATTAATAGTTATTTTGAATATGAATTGGATATTACCAGACAAAATTTACCAGAAAATAGTTTAGATGAAATTTCACCAACTAATCCAATTGGAGAGTTTTTAAGGGATATTAAAATTCAAAACAGAGAATTAGCCAATGGACAGACTGCACAAGTTAGATGGTATCAATTTAGAATTCCAGTACAAGGAGATCATGTTCAGGCTATAAATGGGATTACTGATTTTAGATCCATACGTTTTGTTCGTATGTACCTAAAAGAGTTTACCCAAAATACAGTATTCCGTTTTGGAACACTTGATTTGGTAAGAAGTGACTGGAGACGATATACTCTAGCATTGGATGAGAATGATCCAACACCAGACGATCCACAAACTGAATTTTTTGTAGGAACCATTGGTACAATAGAAAATGAAGGAAGTTATGCTTCACCTCCAGGAGTTGAGCCAGAGCAATTATTTAATAATAACACTGTAATTAGGCAAAACGAACAATCTTTGGTAGCCAATGTATGTGATTTAGAGCCATTGGACTCAAAAGCAGTTTATAAAAACATTAATGTTGATATGCGCCAATATAAACGTTTACGAATGTTTATGCACGCAGAAGATGGTGAATCAGGTACTTTAGCCAGTGGCGACCTTGTTGGATTTATAAGAATGGGAAATGATTTGACACAGAATTACTATCAAATTGAAATACCACTTCAAGTATCAACAGGTATATCAAGAGAAGAATTATGGCCAGAGGAGAATGAGATTAATCTTCCAATTGAAGTTTTGGCTCAAATAAAATCATTAGGAATTGCAAATGGAACTTTAAGTAATGAAGACCCAACATTTTATGATGTTATTGATGGAACTTTAGTAGACATTCCAGTCTCTGATCCATTTTCTGGGTACACAGCTGGTCAACATCGTGTTGCTATTAAAGGAAATCCTAATTTTGGAGATATCAGAACTTTGATGATAGGTATAAAGAATATCTCGAAAAACCCTCAATGCGGAGAAGTTTGGTTTAATGAATTGCGCATGTCAGATTTAGATAACAAAGGTGGTTGGGCTGCTGTATTAAGTGTTGATTCAAATTTAGCAGACTTTGCAAACGTTAGTGCAACTGGAAGGCGCAGCACATCAGGTTTTGGTGGTATAGAACAAGGACCAAACGAACGTAGTATAGAAGATGTTGAGCAATATGACGTTGTGACTAATATAAACGTAGGACAACTGTTACCAAAAAAATGGGGAATTCAAATTCCGTTTAACTATGGTCAAAGTGAAGAAATTATTACACCAAAGTATGATGAATATTATAGAGATATTGAATTGCAAACACAATTGGATAATAATACCGATCAAGATTCAATATTAAGAGTAAACGAAAATTACACGAAACGTAAGAGCATTAATTTTATTGGTGTGAGAAAAATAAAAACCGATGAAGAAGCAAAACCACATTTTTATGACGTAGAAAATCTAACGTTGAACTATTCATATAATAAGGTTGAGCATCGTGATTTTGAAATTGAAAATTCATTGGACCAAACAATAAGGGCTGGAGTAAACTATGCATACAACTTTGATCCGGTTACTATAGAACCTTTTAAAAAGAACGATTCTCTATTTACAGGTAAGTATTGGCAAATTCTTAAAGACTTGAATTTTAACTTATTGCCATCAAGTTTTACTTTAAATACAAATATCAACAGACAATTTAATAAACAGCGGTTTAGAGAGGTAGAACTTGGAGGAAATAATATTGGTTTGGAAGAATTATATAGGAGAAATTACACTTTCGATTTTCAATATACCATAAATTACAATCTTACAAATGCTTTGCAATTAAACTTTACAGCATCAAATAATAATATTGTAAGAAACTATTTTAAGGATAATATCATTAATGGAGAACAAGATCCAACACTGGATGTATGGGATGGTTTCTTTGATGTTGGAGATCCAAATCGACAGTATCAGCAATTAGGTATTAATTATGAAATTCCTCTTAATAAAATACCAACCTTTAGTTTCTTAAGCGCAACATATTCTTATACTGGAGATTTTCAGTGGCAAAAAGGGTCTGACTTGTATGGCGATTTAGAATTAGAAAACCCTGATGGCTCTATTTCTACGTACAATCTAGGCAATACCATCCAAAATGCCAATACACACAATATCAATTCATCTTTGGACATGAATAGATTATATAGATACATTGGTCTAGTAAAAAAAACAGTTAGAGGCGCTAGAAGAACTAGACAACAACTATCAACACCACCTGCAAGTGGAAACACCAATCAAAATAATAGACCTAAAAGCACTAGTAAAGCAGGGACAAAATTGCTAAATGCTGGAATAGATATTTTAACAAGCATAAAGAGAATTCAATTTAAC
>DATGBV010000143.1:0-3520 GCA_035312485.1 Flavobacteriaceae bacterium
ATGTAAATCTAACGGAAAATCACATCAAATAATATAGGGCAGTAACTAAATTTCAAATAAGTTGCAAAATTAATTAATTATGGTTTGAATAATTCATTTTAATTTCTACCTTTGCAGCCCTCTAACAAGAGGGTTACATAAATATATTAGAAAATAATATGCCAACAATTTCACAACTAGTAAGAAAAGGAAGAGCCAAAATAACCAAGAAGAGTAAATCGGCTGCTTTAGACTCGTGTCCTCAAAGACGTGGAGTTTGTACTCGTGTTTATACTACAACACCAAAGAAACCAAATTCTGCAATGCGAAAAGTTGCAAGGGTAAGGTTAACAAATGGCAATGAAGTAAATGCGTACATTCCAGGAGAAGGTCACAATCTACAAGAGCACTCGATAGTATTGGTTAGAGGTGGAAGGGTAAAAGATTTGCCAGGTGTTAGATATCATATCGTTCGTGGAGCTTTAGACACAGCTGGTGTTGCAGGCAGAACACAACGTAGATCTAAATATGGTGCAAAACGCCCTAAAAAGTAATTAAAACTTTTAAGAAGAAGACATGAGAAAAAGACAAGCAAAGAAAAGACCACTTTTACCAGATCCGCGTTTTAACGATCAGTTAGTAACACGTTTTGTAAACATGATGATGTGGGATGGAAAAAAATCTGTGGCCTTTAAAGTTTTCTACGATGCTATAGACATTGTAGATTCAAAGAAAACCGACGAAGAAAAAACAGCTTTAGAAATCTGGAAAGAAGCGTTATCAAATGTGATGCCTCACGTAGAAGTACGTAGTCGTCGTGTTGGTGGTGCAACATTCCAAATTCCAATGCAAATTCGTCCAGACCGTAAAGTTTCTACGGCTATGAAATGGCTTATCAGCTATTCCAGAAAAAGAAACGAAAAATCTATGGCTCAAAAGTTAGCTGCCGAAGTTTTAGCTGCTGCTAAAGAAGAAGGTGCTGCCGTTAAGAAAAGAGTAGATACTCATAAGATGGCAGAGGCTAACAAAGCATTCTCACACTTTAGATTTTAAGTAATGGCAAGAGATTTAAAATATACAAGAAATATAGGTATTGCTGCTCACATTGATGCTGGTAAAACAACAACAACAGAGCGTATTCTTTATTATACAGGAGTTTCCCATAAAATAGGAGAAGTACATGATGGTGCTGCTACTATGGACTGGATGGAACAGGAGCAAGAAAGAGGTATTACAATTACTTCGGCTGCTACAACCTGTACTTGGGTTTTTCCAAAAGAAAACGCAATGCCAACAGAAGACGCAAAAGATTATCACTTTAATATAATAGACACTCCAGGTCACGTAGATTTTACGGTAGAGGTTAACCGTTCATTAAGAGTTCTTGACGGATTGGTATTCTTGTTTAGTGCAGTTGATGGTGTTGAACCACAATCTGAAACTAACTGGAGATTAGCAGACAATTATAAAGTGCCTCGTATGGGATTTGTTAATAAGATGGACCGTCAAGGGTCTAACTTTTTAGCAGTATGCCAGCAAGTAAAAGATATGTTAGGTTCTAATGCAGTGCCTATTGTATTACCAATTGGAGATGAAATAGATTTTAAAGGAATTATAGACCTTGTTAAGAACAGAGCCATTGTTTGGCATGACGAAACACAAGGAGCTACTTTTGATGTCATCGATATTCCAGAAGAATTAAAAGCTGAAGCACGAAAATATAGAGCAAACCTAATTGAAGAGGTAGCAACTTATGATGAACATCTTCTTGAAAAATTCATGGAAGATGAAGATTCTATTACAGAAGATGAAGTTCATGCTGCTTTAAGAGCTGCAGTTATGGATATGTCTATCATTCCAATGATTTGTGGTTCTGCATTTAAAAATAAAGGAGTTCAATTTTTATTAGATGCTGTATGTCGTTATTTACCTTCGCCTTTAGATAAAGAAGCTATTGTAGGTACAAATCCTTATACTGAAAAAGAAGAAAAAAGAAAACCATCTGTAGATGAGCCATTTTCTGCTTTGGCTTTTAAAATTGCTACAGATCCTTTTGTTGGTCGTTTGGCATTTTTCCGTGCTTATTCAGGCCATTTAGCTGCAGGTTCGTATGTTATGAATTACTGTTCTTGTAAGAAAGAGCGTATTTCGCGTATTTACCAAATGCACTCAAACAAGCAAAATGCTATAAGTTATATAGAAGCTGGAGATATTGGTGCAGCGGTAGGGTTTAAAGATATAAAAACAGGTGATACATTATCTGATGAGAAACATCCAATTGTTTTAGAATCTATGAACTTCCCTGATCCAGTAATTGGTATTGCTGTTGAGCCTAAAACAAAAGCAGATGTAGATAAGTTAGGAATGGCTTTAGCAAAGTTAGCTGAAGAAGATCCAACTTTTACAGTAAGAACAGACGAAGCTTCTGGCCAAACCATTATTTCTGGTATGGGTGAGCTTCATTTAGATATTATTGTTGACCGTCTTAGACGTGAGTTTAAGGTTGAAGTAAATCAAGGTCAACCACAAGTTGAGTACAAAGAAGCTATCACGCAAGTGGCACAACACAGGGAAGTTTACAAAAAACAATCGGGTGGTCGTGGTAAATTTGCTGATATTGTATTTACTCTTGAACCGGCTGAAGAAGGAAAAACAGGTCTTGAATTCATTTCAGAAATTAAAGGAGGTAACGTTCCTAAAGAATTTATTCCTTCTATTGAAAAAGGATTTAAGATGGCAATGATCAATGGTCCATTAGCTGGTTATGAAGTTGATGCTATGAAAGTAACATTAACAGATGGTTCTTATCACGATGTGGATTCGGACCAGTTATCATTTGAATTGGCTGCCAAATTAGGATTTAAAGCTGCTGCAAAAGCTGCAAAAGCGGTAATCATGGAGCCTATCATGAAATTAGAAGTGCTAACTCCTGAAGAAAACATGGGAGATATTGTAGGAGACCTAAACCGTCGTCGTGGTCAAGTTAACGATATGAGCGACAGAGCAGGTTCTAAAGTTGTTAAGGCACATGTGCCATTATCAGAAATGTTTGGTTATGTAACATCATTACGTACACTTTCATCTGGTAGAGCAACATCAACTATGGAATTTTCACACTATGCTGAAACACCTTCAAATATAGCAGAAGAAGTTATCAAGGCAGCAAGAGGAGTAGAAGCTTAAATCTAAAAGAAAATGAGTCAAAAAATCAGAATAAAATTAAAATCTTACGATCACAATTTAGTAGACAAGTCTGCTGATAAGATTGTAAAAACAGTAAAAAGTACAGGAGCTGTTGTAACTGGACCAATTCCGTTACCAACTCACAAGAAAATTTTCACTGTATTACGTTCACCACACGTAAATAAAAAATCTAGAGAACAATTTCAATTAAGCTCTTATAAAAGGTTGCTAGATATTTATAGTTCTTCATCAAAAACAATAGATGCTTTGATGAAACTTGAATTACCAAGCGGTGTTGAAGTAGAGATAAAAGTGTAAGTGAATATAGAGGAGAAAATCCTTGAAGACATGTCCGGAG
>DATGBV010000144.1:0-2154 GCA_035312485.1 Flavobacteriaceae bacterium
AAAAACTTCTTCATACTGCTAGAATTGGAAATAAATAAATGAACGGTTCACCCCATCATCATAAAATAATAGCATGCCCAAGACAACTATTGTATATAGTAAAAATCTAACGGTTTTAGATTTAAATTTAAATGGTTCACGCTCATGTTTTCGAATTAAATACTCATAAAATATAAATACACCCAATAGTACATAAAAATCCAACATTCGGTATCCCATTGGATGTATATACGATTCGTAGGTAAAATCATTGATAATTTGATTAATATATTGGAACGAATCTGTTAGTGTTGGGGACCTGAAGAAAATTCTTGAAAAAGTCACCAAAGTAAAGGTCAACAGATCCTGTAAAATTTCAACTGGGGTAGGAAGGAAGGTCTTTTCCCCTACAACGTTACCGGCATACATTCTATTGCGGCCCATTAAAAAAACAGGGATATAAAATAAGGCATGCAGTCCTCCCCAAAAAATGAAGGTCCAATTGGCACCGTGCCAAAAGCCACTGACCAAAAAAATCACTGCGATATTTCTAACAGATTTGAGCTTGCTTACCCGTGACCCTCCCATAGGAATATACAAATAATGTCTAAACCAAGTGGAAAGGGAAATATGCCACCTTTGCCAATATTCTGCCACATTTCTGGAAAAATTCGGAAACTTAAAATTGGACATTAACTCAACTCCGAATAATTTGGCAGTACCAATTGCAATGTCTGAATAGCCACTAAAATCTCCATATACTTGAAAGCTAAAAAGGCAAACACCTAATATTAATGTGGAAGCTGGGTATGAATGATAGTTTGCAAAAATATCATCAACAATGGGAGCAAGGGAATCTGCAATGACCAACTTTTTAAAGAACCCCCAGAGAATAAGCTTTAGGCCACTTGATGCTTGATCATAACTAAAGGTGCGTTTATTTGCGATTTGAGACAAAAGGTTGGAGGCTCGTTCAATAGGCCCCGCCACCAATTGCGGAAAAAAGGAGACAAAAGCAGTAAAGGCAATAAAGTTTTTGGTAGGGGTCAACTTCTTGTAATAAATATCGAAAGAATAGGACATCGTCTGGAACGTATAGAAGGAAATACCAACGGGAAGAATTATCCTTAAGGTCCAGGTACTTTTCATTTCATATCCAAATGCTTGGAACATATCGATGAAAGAATCCACAAAGAAATTACTGTATTTGAAAAAGCCTAGCATTCCAATATTGAACGCCATACTTAGCCATAGCCAATACCGTGCTTTTTTTCTTTCATTTAGGTGCAGGTATATTTTTTGACCAACATAATAGTCGACTAGGGTGCTAAGAAAAATCAATACTAAAAAACGCCAGTCCCACCATCCATAAAAAAGATAGCTAGCACATATTATAAAGACATTCTGAATCTTGGTATTATGTTTAAAAACAAACCAATAGGTTAGAAAGACTAAAGGGAGGAAAATTAGAAATTCTATTGAATTGAACAGCATCTAATTGGTTTTAATGATTGAACAAGATCCCTTTAGTTTCTTTTTTGCCCTTTAAAATATAAATGTCTTTGGTTTGGGAGTAGTAAAGTGAGACATTACTTGAATGTTCTTGGGTAACGAAAAGAAAGTGATTGATAATTTTTTTGTCAATGGGATGTTTTTCATGAATTTTATTCATCTTTTCCATAGATTGCTCGAGTATTGCATCGATTTCAATGAATTTATATTGTGGGCTAAAATTTTGTTTGTTCTGTCTTTTTTTTATTTTTTTCTTGATTTGGTTAATCTTGACATTCAGTCCCTTAGCTATTATGAACGCAATAATTCTTGACTTATTACCCTTTACACTGGCACAAAGAAAACCGAAAGCTGAGTACTTTTTGTAAATGATGCGATGGTTAAATCGGTACACATAATTACACCACCATTTTTTATAATCAAGATCTCCCCAGCCCATGTCATATTGGGTAAATTGATTGTCTAAACACCACTCTAACAGTTTGTAAATTATAATTTGGCCAAGACTAAATTTGTAATAGTCAATATTATATGAAGAAATGTAACCGAAGAATAGATTGCCGTAGATATAATTAAAGGAAATTGCAATGGGCAAGTCTTGATCATATATCACAAATAATGATGCTTTACCCTCTTGCATAAGCTTTAGTGAGGTAGATAGCA
>DATGBV010000145.1:0-2965 GCA_035312485.1 Flavobacteriaceae bacterium
AAAAGGATATTGAAAAACGAGATTACTGGCTTACAGAAAGATCATGACGATATGGAATTCCGTTTTGCAATGGGTAAAATACCGGATGGGGTTTTTGAAAAACATGGAACTAAATTAAACAAACGGATTAAGGAAAAAACAAGGCAACTTCAAGACTTGCCCTCAAAAAAATCGAACCACCAAAAACTGTTGAAAAAGTTCCTGAAGATCGCGGAAAACCCCAGTGAATTCTATATATCCTTGAATTATAACGACAAAAGGGTCTTTCAAAATATTGTGTTTCCTGAAGGATTTAAGTTTTCATTGAAAAACAAGGAATGTCGAACCAGTAAGGTGAACATGATCTTTGATCTAACCAATTCGTTTAGAGATGCATACAGGGATAAAAATAATAAGACTCAAGCACAAAATGTACTTGAGTCTCGTTTGGTAGCGGGAGCTGGACTCGAACCAGCGACCTTCGGGTTATGAGCCCGACGAGCTACCTACTGCTCTATCCCGCGATATTGGACTGCAAATATACAATGCTTTTTTCTTTTAGCAAGAATTTACTCAAAAAATTATTGAGCTGCTCTAGCATCAAAACTTGTAAGCTCTTTATTAATAAACTCAATTTTTAGTTCAATAGGATTACAGCATATTTCGCAATCTTCTATAAAATTTTGCTGTTCTATTGAGCTATCAAGTAGCATAGAAATATTTTGCCAACAATAAGGGCAGGTAAAAAAGTGCTCAATCATAGTTTTATAAAAATAAAAAAAGGCAACAAATATTGTTGCCCCTTTAAAACTTATATAAAACGATTTGTCAAAATTTTAGTTTCTTGTTACTATAATTGAAGGCCCGTGAGTTTGTACTTGTAAAACATTTTTGTTTATTATACTAACTGGTTCTACATTCAGATTATTATCACTTAACATTAGCGTATTTAAATTAGCCAATTGATAAAGCTCTTCTGGAATATCACCTGTAAGTGCATTACTTGATAATATTAATTCTTCCAATAATACTAATTGTCCTAATTCTGTAGGGATTTCTCCTTCTAATTTATTATCAATTAAGCTTAATGTTTCCAGTTGAGTTAACATTTGAACTTGAGTAGGAATTTTTCCAGTTAAAAAATTACTTCCCAATTCTAAATATTTAAGGTTAGATAAATTTCCGATAGTTGTTGGAATTTCACCTGTAAAGGCATTACTGTATAATTTTAAAGATTCAAGGTTCTTAAGGCTTCCTATTTCACTTGGTATATTACCTTCTAGTTTGTTCATGAATAATTCTAACGAAACTAAATTTGATAAATTACCAATTGAAGATGGCAACTTACCTTGTATCTTATTAAAACCTAAATTCATCTTTTGCAAATGAGTTAAGTTTCCTAAAGTTTCCGGCAAACTACCTTGAAGGTTGTTAAATTGTAAATTAAGTTCAACAACTTTGCTGTCTTTTACAACAACACCATACCAACCATCAACAGAGGCATTTAAATCCCATGTGTTGCTCCATTGGCTTCCTTGGGTTGAATTGTATAAAGAAATTAAAGCTTCTTTTTCAGTGCTAGAAACACTTGCAAAAGAGAAAAGTGTTGATAAAAAGCAGATAATGAATAGATTAAAAGTCTTCATGTTAAATAAATTTGGGTTTTATTTCTAACAATATTAACTTTTAAGACGTCTAAAACCTATTTTATTCGATGAAATACACAAAATTTTAACATTTATCAATCGTCAAACAGTTCAATTTCAAGCTGAAGGTCTTCCCAATTTTGCATTAATTGTTGTAATTTATCTTTTTTCTTTTGATATTTTTCAAAAAAATCTGGTTTTGAAGCTAGCTTGTCATAATTTATTTGAAGTTCAAAATCTGTTTCTTTTATGTCTTTCTCCAGTTCACTAATTTGTGATTCTATCTTACTTAACCTATTGTTTAAAGACTTTAATTTTTTCTGATCTTGATAGGATTCATTTTTACTCTCCTTTGGTTTGGTTGAAACCTTGTTTCGCATTTCGGCCTCTCTTAAATTATTTAGTTTACGTTGTTCTAAATAAAAATCTATATCTCCCAAATACTCTTTTATTTTAAGATCTTTAAATTCATATACCCTATTACATAAGCCTTGTAAAAAATCACGATCATGAGACACCAAAATCAAGGTGCCTTGAAACTTATTTAAAGCGTCTTTTAATACATTCTTTGATTTAATATCCAAATGATTTGTTGGCTCATCCATAATTAAAACATTAAATGGTTGCAGTAACAATTTAGCTAATGCTAATCTATTTCTTTCGCCACCAGATAATACTTTTACATATTTTTCCACTTCGTCTCCTCTAAACAAAAATGCTCCCAAAATATCTCTTACTTTACTCCTGTTGGTTTCGTTAGCAGCATCTAACATAGTATCTAAAACCGTTTTGCTATTATCCAGATATTCGGCTTGGTTCTGTGCGAAATAAGCAATTTGAACATTATGCCCTAATTTAAGATGTCCTTGATGTTTTATCTCACCAACCAAAATTTTTGCCAATGTAGATTTACCCTGACCGTTTTGCCCAACAAAGGCTATTTTACTGTCACGATCAACAAATAAATTGATGTGTTTTAAAACTTGTTTTTCACCATAATTTTTAGAAATGTTTTCAGCCTCTATTACAACTTTTCCTGGAGTTACCGAAACTGGAAAGTTAAGGGTCATAACACTATTGTCGTCTTCATCAACTTCTATACGTTCAATTCTGTCTAATTTCTTTATAAGTGATTGAGCCATTGTAGCTTTGGAAGCTTTTGCCCTAAACTTTTCAATAAGCTTTTCGGTATGTTCAATATGTTTTTGTTGGTTTTTTTGAGAAGCCAACTGTTGTTCTCTTATTTCATTACGATGTATCAAGTACTTTGTATAAGGTTTTGAGTAATCGTAAATTCTACCTAAAGAGATTTCTATAGTTCTGTTGGTAATATTATCAAG
>DATGBV010000146.1:0-2702 GCA_035312485.1 Flavobacteriaceae bacterium
TTTCTTCAAGTATTTTTTTATTCTCTTCTTGCAGTTCTCCACATATGACATCATATCCGTTTAACTGGTCTAAAATATGCCCTTGTCCTGCACTTGGCTCTAGAATGGTATGGTGTGATTCAAGTTTTGCAATCTCGATTAATCGCTTGACTACATGATAAGGACTAGGGTAAAATCCAAAATCGCTTTTATTTTTTGGTGTTGCCCTGGGTTTTTGATACTTTTGGCATGGTGGGTTTCTGGTTGGTCTTGCCCCGTATTTTTTGGCGGCATAGTCAGACAGGGAAGAAAAGCCAAATAGGTTTTGGTTAGACATTCTATTTGTTCTCCAATTTTATTAACTGTCGCTCGTTTGCCATTTCTTCAAAACTTTCTGAATCGAACCTATTCCATCTTTCATGATCAAAGCAATCTGATGTAAACCCGAATGGTTCAGGATATTTTGTCATTATCCTAAATTCAATATTTAGATATGTGTTAGAACGATCATGTGCCTTTCTAACAATCCAAATATTCCCTTTTGGACTTTGCCAATCTCCTATTAAATAACGGAGTTTCATTATTTTTCATCTCCTTGAATTTCATCAATGATATCGCCAATGATGTCTATTTCCGCATCTATGTCTAACTGTATTTGTTTGTCATTAATTCTTAGATTAATGGCTCTTAATGATTCTGATAGCCTTTTTAATTGTGCTATTGCCATTAGATCTCTACCTCGGTATTATCTTCATTGAATCCTTGTGGTCTTTGGAAAGATTCTTCATGAAACTCTTGGTTTGACTGTTCTAATACCATAGGGTCAAACCATGATCTTTCTCCGTCCTGGCTTTCTTTTTTGACTAATTCCAGTGTGAATTTATCGGGCAGACTATGACGAAATAAATTAATTATAACGTCCCTCTGTCTTAGTTTTTTGCATTGTACCATCATACTAGCTATAAAATTCGCTTGCTGTGGTGTAAAATTCAACTCTGTAAATTGGGTCTTGTTAAATGGTGCTCTGTCTAAATAGTATCCCATTTTAATTCCCTCCCTCAGTATTCCAATATTTAGTATGGAATATCAAAGACTCGCATTCCATGCCATTTTTACAAATTGGGCATAATTCGCGTTCTTTTCTTTTTTGAATCAATGTGCTAACCATATTATACAATAGTATAACAGTTATTTATACTTTGTTACAAAGTGTTAACATTACTTATAAAGGGTTGTGTGCTAAAATGTGTTTTTTACCTGTTCGGATGTTGCCTTTAGATAATGATCTATCGTCATTGATGGCTTTGCATGTCTTAGATGTTGTGATATTACCGGTATCTCTATCTTGTTACCGTTCTTGTCTTTTATCTCGCCTGTTACCATGTCCTTTCCTATTGATTTTCTAAATATGTGACCCTTTGTTTTTTCGCCTGTCTCACTTTCAAGGCTTGTCCATGCATCAATATTGAGCATTACACCTAATCTTCTTAGCCAAAAATAGAATGTAATGTATTTCAAGCCATCAAATAAACGCCCCTCTGGTTTTGAATTGATGTATGGGTATAATTCAGATATGAATTGTTGTGGTATTATCGCCTTATCATTCTTCTTTGTCTTGGTTTTTCCTAATCTTATGACTCGATCATTTATGTTGATGTCATTCTTTGACAGCCTTATACCTTCCATTGGTCTTAGTGCACACCAATAAAGAATCTTAAATAACATTTCAACATCCAGATTATCTAATTTCCTTATGTGAAGATCAGGAATCGCCCTTATCACTTTATTAAAGTCTTGCTGATTCATGTAGTTGTTTGTCGAGTCCACGCTTATCAAATGACGAATGTTTATTAAAGGTTTTATACATTATGTTTAATAGACCAAATTCACGCCTAGATTAGATTATCCGTTATCCCTCCTATAACGTAATTTTACTACGTTCTCAGTTACAATACAAATCCTATATTATATATCTACAATCACGCCTAGATCGCCCTTATCCCTTTCTTATGATATGGTGAATTTGTCACAGCGGTAATATTTTTAAAAAAAGTTGATAAAAAATTTTGAAAATAAAAAAATCTGTACAGAACCAATAGTTTTAATAATTTTAATTCTACACAGATTGTTGGTGATACCATTTACAGTCGAGACTACCTGATATTAATACAGCATTTAACAATCATCGAAGGGGCGTGATTGAAGGACTTGGATCAAAGAACTATGATAAGGTGTTTGGAAGTCTTACAAGTTGGAATGTATTATTGCCTGCAGATACAGACGAGAACAAAAACCCAAAGTATCGAATAAGAATAAGTGACGCTCTGTACAAAGAAGCAACAAAGATAATATCAAAAGTGGAATGTCCCAATTGCAACGAGCAGACAGATTATCATAAGATTATAATCTTAGATCTTTTGGTTCCAATAATTGTACAGACAATAACAAGGGAGAAATTTACAAAGGCGTGGATCTGTCCACATTGTAAAAAGGATAACAAGATGAAGAATACAATTATCTTGGAATCAAGATTACAGGAAGGTGGAATAATAGGGGTAGTGCCATCATACCCAAAAAGACGGGATGGCCTAAATGATCGTGGAAAGTATCATAGGAATGTGGTACGTTGGGCATGGACATTCATAACAGAACTTGAAGCCTCTACAGCAAAGTATAGAGATGACTACAAACCTGAAAGTGAGGATGGAGAAACAGCCGAGTTT
>DATGBV010000147.1:0-4973 GCA_035312485.1 Flavobacteriaceae bacterium
ATCAGCAATAAATCTTAAACTATCAATTTGTGCGTTCTTTAGTATGGAATTTAATGCCTGTTTTTCATTTTCAGTGTCCTTAAATTCTGAATAACTGTAAGCTACTGTCACCTTGTCCCAATCTCCAATACCTTTACCATAAGCATCGCTTAAATCTATGTCTCCATTGATTAATTTTATTTTTGGATGAGGATAATCCATAACAGAAGCTCTATTGTTTGTACTTGCTGCAAAATTGTGTGTAAAACCAAGAGTATGACCAACCTCGTGGGCAGATAATTGTCTTATTCGCGCGAGTGCCAGATCTAGCATAGGTTGGTAATTATTGTCATCGTTTGCAAAAGGTTTATTCAAAAGGGCTTGAGCAATCATAAAATCCTGACGGATTCTTAAACTTCCCAAACTAACATGGCCTTTAATAATTTCGCCAGTTCTAGGGTCAATAACACTGTTACCATAACTCCATCCTCTTGTAGAACGATGCACCCATTGAATAACATTGTATCTACAATCCATTGGATCAGCATTTTCTGGCAGCATTTCTACCTTAAAAGCATTTTTAAATCCAATGTCTTCAAAAGCTTCATTCCACCAACTTGCACCTTCTAATAATGCTGAACGCACAGGTTCAGGAGTGCCTGGATCTAAATAATAAACAATAGGCTCAAGGGCTTCACTTATGGAATCGTTCGGGTGTGTTTTTTCCAATCGATGACGAATAATATATTTCTTTTGTATTGGATCTTGAATAGCTGTAGAATAATCTGAATATGAAATAAAAATTGCGCCGCTTCTTGGGTCAAACTTTCTTTTTTTATAATTATCGTCTGGCAATTCTATAAAAGAATGATGTTGAATAACACTTACCAAAGATGGCGTAGGTGAAACACTTTTTATGTTTTTGCCTTTTGGGTCTCCTTTAAAAGTTAAAAGTGCTTCAAATTCTACATTTTTAGGGAATGCCTTAGTACGTTCTAATGACAATGCGCTTTTGCTTAAATCTAAAGTATAATTGCCTTCATTTTTACTTGATAAACTATCAATAACACCATGAGCATCCTGCAATAAAAATGGAGAGAAATCTATAATAAATTTACCTCCTGTACGGTTTTCTATTTTAAAGCCAAACAAAACGGATTGTGCAAAAGCTTGTTCTACACTTCTCTTTTCAAGTTCATTATCGGTCACTGCTCTATAATCCTGATTAGGTTGAATTAGAAGTAATTTATCACCTCGTTTTAAAAACTTTACAATGCGTTGGTTGCCAATTTGCCCTCTGTCAAAACCAATGTCATTTGAACCTATTCCTGTTACAAGTGAGTTAACATATAGAAATTCTTTGTCAAGCGCATCAACTTCAAGATAAATTTTGTCTTGTGCTTCTTCATAATAAAAATTAAAAAAGCCTTTATAACTTTCTAGGCTTTTCCCTTTTAAAACTTGTGAAAATAATTGACTTGATACTAGTAAAACAGTAAAAAATAGATAGTGACTTTTCATTCTAAAAATTTGAAAAGCAAAAGTACTTAATTTACTTTAAAAAAATAAAAGCCTAAAAGTTTCTACAATGTTTGTTAAATTTTAAATTTGTGAAAATTTTAAATTTTATGACTACATCCGATCAAGTAAAAGATCTTGTAGAACGCCTTGGAGCGTTGAGGAGGTATCTTTGACATAGATGCCAAGCTTATTGAAATACAAAACGAAGAAGAAAAAACGTTTGACCCAAATTTCTGGAATGATTCCAAAGAGGCAGAAGCCATAATGAAAGTCTTACGTGAAAAGAAAAAATGGGTTGAAGATTACAATAAAGCAAAATCTTTTGTAGAAGATCTTGAAGTTCTTTTTGAGTTTTATAAAGCAGAAGAAGTTTCAGCTTCAGAACTTGAAAATCAATACAATAAAGCATTAAATATTATTGAGCATTTAGAGTTTAAAAACATGCTCTCTGAAGAAGGAGACAGCTTAAGTGCTGTACTACAAATTACTGCTGGAGCTGGTGGTACAGAGAGTTGTGATTGGGCCAATATGCTTATGCGTATGTACCTTATGTTTTCTGAAAAAAGTGGATACAAAGTAAAAGAACTAAACCTTCAAGAAGGTGATGTTGCTGGTATAAAAACAGTGACTTTAGAGATCGAAGGCGATTATGCCTTTGGCTGGTTAAAAGGAGAAAATGGTGTTCATAGACTGGTACGTATTTCACCTTTTGATAGTAATGCCAAACGCCATACTAGTTTTGCTTCTGTATATGTATATCCATTGGTAGATGATACTATTGAAATAGACATAAATCCAGCTGATATAGAAATTACAACAGCACGCTCCAGTGGCGCTGGTGGTCAAAATGTGAACAAAGTAGAAACCAAGGTACAGTTAACACATAAGCCTACTGGTATTCAGATATCGTGTTCAGAAACACGCTCGCAACATGATAACAGAGCCAGAGCATTACAAATGCTTAAATCGCAATTGTATGAAATTGAATTAAGCAAACAATTGTCACAACGAGATGATATTGAAGCCAGTAAAATGAAAATTGAATGGGGAAGCCAAATACGTAATTACGTAATGCATCCATACAAATTAGTAAAAGATGTAAGAACAGGATTTGAAACTGGCAATGTAGATGCTGTTATGGATGGTGATTTAGAACCATTTTTAAAATCTTATTTAATGATGATGGGGCAAAAAGAAGAAAATAATACAGAACTATGACAAAAATTGATACCATAATATTTGACCTTGGTGGTGTATTAATTGACTGGAATCCTGAATATGTTTTTTTAGATGTTTTCAAAGGAAACAGAGAAGAAATGAATTGGTTTTTTGATAACATATGCACACATGATTGGAACGAAAATCAAGATGCAGGGTATCCAATTGAAAAAGCAACCGAAGAACATGTGGCTAGATTTCCAGAGTTTGAAGAATTAATTCGTATGTATTATGGGCGTTGGGTTGAAATGCTTGGTGGTGCAATTACAGAAACTGTAGATGTTCTTGATAAGTTAATAAAATCCGAAAATTATAAGGTTGTAGCACTTACAAACTGGAGTCATGAAACTTTCCCAATTGCTTTAGAACGGTTTGAATTTTTACATTGGTTTGAAGGTATCGTAGTTTCTGGTGAAGAAAAAACAAGAAAACCCTTCAAGGAAATATATGATATTACATTAAACAGGTTCAATATCAATGCAGAAAATTCCATTTTTATTGATGATAACTTAAGAAATATAGAAGCTGCCAACCAACTTGGTATTATTGGTATTCATTTTAAGAATCCAAAAACTCTTGTTCAACAATTAAAGTCATATAATATCAATTTATAACAATGATTAAAATATATCATAATCCCAGATGTACAAAATCCAGACAAGGCCTGGAGATACTTGAAAACTCTGGGAAAGAATTCGAAGTAATAAAATATCTGGAGAATATTCCAACTAAAGAAGAGCTAAAGCACATTATCAAACTTCTTGATATCAAGCCTATATATCTAATTAGAAAAAACGAAAAAATTTGGAAAGAATCTTTTAAAGGCAAAAATCTATCTGATTCTGAAATTATTAACGCCATGATTAAATATCCAAAACTTATTGAGCGTCCAATTATCATCAATAATAACAAGGCAGTAATTGGAAGACCAACAGAAGAAATCCAAACTATCATTTAGCTCCAAGTAATAAGCAGATTTCTTTAACACAATTTTAACCTATGTTGGTTAAACTATAACATCCTTCAAGTGTCTAATGACCTAAAGCCATAGCATGACCAAAACCTTACTGACCATATTAATTACAATTTTTTGCTTTTATTCTTTAAACGCCCAACCACCTGCCATAAAAGAAGTTACAATCTCTGGAAAAGTTATAGACAAAGAAACCAACCAGCCTCTAGAATATGCAACCATTGTATTTTTTAGCATCAAAGAAAATAAAATTACAACTGGAGGAATAACAGATGCCAATGGTAATTTTAGTATTTCTGTACAAACAGGGCTTTACAATATCACGATAGAATATATTTCATACGGCAAACAAACCATATCAAACAAGAGGATTGATTTGGATGAAAATCTGGGAACTTTTTCTCTGGAAACTGATACAGAATCATTAGAAGAGGTTGAAATTATTGCCGAAAGAACTACAGTAGAACTCAAACTAGATAAAAAAATCTATAACGTTGGCAAAGATCTTACTGTAAGCGGTGGAACAGTCACAGATGTTTTAGACAATATTCCATCAGTGTCTATAAATTCAGATGGAAATGTTGCTTTAAGAGGAAACGAAAGTGTTAAAATTCTTATTGATGGCAAGCCTTCTGCTCTAGTTGGTCTAAATTCCAATGATGCCCTAAAACAACTTCCGGCAGAATCTATTGAAAAAGTTGAAGTAATCACATCGCCTTCTGCTCGTTATGAATCTGAAGGTACAGCAGGTATTATTAATATTATTTTGCGTCGTAGTAAACTACAAGGTTTAAATGGAGCCATAAGTGCGAATGTTGGTTATCCTGAACAGGCTGGAGTATCGGGAAACATTAATTACAGAACTGGCGATGTCAATTTTTTCAATACTAGTGGTTACAGTTATAGAGAAACACCAGGATACTCATATAACAATACCTATTTTTACAATACTGGAAATACACTTGACGACAAACGTGATTGGACAAATATTAATAAAGGATTGACCACTAATTTTGGTTTAGAATGGTATATAACCAATTCCTCGTCAATTACAACTTCAATTGTTTATAGAGATAATAATAATAAAAATGAGTCCATCAGTAGATTATTTCAATATGATTCAAACTTAATGCTCATAGACGAAACCATACGAACAAACCCACAAATTAATGATAATAAAACGGTTCAGTATTCATTCAACTATTCCAAAATTGGTTGTTAAACCTTTATTATTATTGGTCCAATCTAGTTTTTCATCAAGGTAATTATCAGTATCTATATA
>DATGBV010000148.1:0-2080 GCA_035312485.1 Flavobacteriaceae bacterium
TAATTCTTTACCTAATCAAACTGAAACGATTAAAGTTGAAGATCCTTCATCATCAGTTAATAACAAAAAAACTGTTAATGTTAGTAATGTTGTTAATACACCTGAATATAAAGCTTTAGAAAAGAAAATCCAGGAATTAGAACAAAATACTTTAACAATTAGTAAAACATTAATTGAAAAAATCGAGGAAATGATGAAAACTAATACTGAATTAGCTGAAAAACTCGATAAACAAATTAAAGAAGCTTCTAAAGAACCAGAAATTCAAAAAGGCTTAGAAGTAAGACCTTTAAGTAATTCTCCATCTTTTGGTTTTGGTCCTGAAAGAACCTTCGTTCGTAAAGAAACAATTCAACCCTTTTCATTTAAAGGTTCTCCCTATGAATCAGATCAAGATTTAGATTCTATGAAATCTAAATTAACACCTGATTTCTTTGATAATTTAAATAGAACACAAGGTACTGACCAAGCATGGCAAACCGTTAATGCTATGGTTAAAGAAATGCAAGATAAACAATTACAAACCCAACAATAAAAAAAAGGAAAAAAATAAAGTAAACTATGATTATAAAAAAAGGTGAATACAAATGAGTTATAGTATTAGTGCAAGTAACGATATAATTTGGCCAACAAAAAGCATAGGTAACGACTATATGCCAATTGCTTATCAGCCAATCGGAGATATGGAAGTTAATCTTAAATTAGGCCATGTTTATAGAGGTGCTACTCGTTATCTAAAAGCGTTTAACGAAGAAAAGCAAAGAAAAAACCCAGCTTATCAACAAGGTGTTTTTAATAAAGCTCGTGGCTATCAAAATAATATTAGATCTTTCATGGAATATTCTTATTCTTTAGATCCTACTTTTAGAAAAGATGCTCCTGCTTTAACAACTACAACTGGATTCTATAATCAAGTTTACGGAAATCAATTGTTTTCTCAAATTAACAATGAACAAAATGCTTGGGGTATTTTAAGAAAAGTGCCTTGGGATAGATCCGGCTGGAGAACAATTGAAGCCGCAGGTGCAACATCTGGTGGTGGACAATCAGAATCTGGTGCCGTACCAGCTACTATTAAACCAACCATAGGAACGGTTTCAACCAAACCTAAAGTTGTGGCAACTGGTTATAATGTATCAGCTTTACAACAAGGCTTATCATTAGATGGTGGTGATGATGCAATTACTAACACTATGGATGCTATGAGACAATACGCAGCCATAGAACATGGTAAATTGATCAATAGAATGCTTCTAACTGATGTTGATACTTTAGCTTCAAATAATATTGAATCACTTGATAGAGTTGTATCTAGCTATTCAGAAGTAACAAACTGTGGTATAACAGCTAATGACTCCGATATTTATTCAAAAGATCGTGATGCAGGAGCAACTGTTTATGATGGTTATGTAAATCACAATTCAGGAACAGATAGAGCTTTTTCATTATCTTTGATTGATTCATTATTTACAAACTGTATGCCTTACTTACAAAATCCAGCTGATTATAATGCCTATATTCTTTTAACAGGATATGATACCTACAAAGAAATAACTCAACATCTATCTGAAAAGCTTAGATTTGCTCAATATCCAACTGGAAACTTTATGCCTTCAGTTAATGGAGTTTCAGCTTTACAGCCTGGAGTTGATGGTGGATTTGTAGTTGCATTATACAACGGAGTACCAATTTTTGTATCTAATGATGTTCCACAGGATACAATTTCAAGAATTTACTTATTAAACCTTAATTATACTTTTATTAAGGTCCTTATGCCAACTATGTATTTCCAAACCGGTTTACTTAGTAATGGTGATCCTTTCGGAATTGATTTTCTTGGTGATGAAGGATTATTTGTCACTATGGCTGAATTAATTTCAACTAACATGAGAGTTAACGGTAAAATCCGTGACCTTCAAACTGCTTAAAATTCAAAAACTAGAAAAAGTATTTATATTCTTTATTTATAACTAAAAGTGATTATCCAAAAAAAAGGGTAATTACTTACTAAAAATTTGGTATTCAAACATGAGTTCACAAGTAGTAACTGATATAAAAAATTATCAAGATATTCATATCT
>DATGBV010000149.1:0-2581 GCA_035312485.1 Flavobacteriaceae bacterium
TTTTTTCTAAAAGAGTAACTTCCAAAAAGTCTCTGCGCAGTAGGTCGTGTATACATCTTATAGGCATATAAATTTCCATAAACAGTTCCTTGATCCTCTAATGGCATACCACATGTTTACGGGTATCTCAAATAATAACTATGTCAATTAGCATTATGTTCACAATATGCAATCAGTACATCACAGAGAATAGTAAACAAAATGAATATACAAAAAATAAACAAATAAGCACTCAAAGACTTGAAATAGTTCTAAAACTGGTATTATATGATGTTAAAACAAATATTCATTATTTTTGGGATTTTTACTTTATTTAGTGCGGGGTTTTTACAGATCGGATTTGCAGAAATTGTTCCAGAATGGGTAAAAAATACTGCAAAATGGTATGGTGATGGAAAAATTTCAGAGATAGAATTTCTAAATACGATCCAATTTTTAATTAACAATGGGATTTTAAATACCGAAAAACAGAATGCCATTCCAAAAATTGAACCAGACGATACAAAACAAGAATTGTTAGAATACGGAGTAAGTCAACTTGAATTAAAAAATAATTTAGCAGCATTACAGTTTTTCAATAAAGCCCTAGACAAAGATCCACGAGATGTGAAAGCATTAGTGGATAAAGGCATTGTGCTTGCAAGACAAGGGAATTATAAAGATGCTAAAGCAATATTTGATAAAGCAATAGAAATTTCAGAGTCTCAAGGTAAAGTAAATTACAAAGCAATAGCTAATGCAGGAATTGTATTATCAATATTTGGTGATCCAGATGAAGCAATAAAATATTTTGACAGAGTACTAGACAACGAGCAAGAAGTAAAACAAGAAACACTACTTGCAGTTTTAACTAATAAGGGAGTCACATTGTTAGAACAAGGAAAATATGAAGAGTCTATTTCATATTTTGACAGAGTACTAAAAATTGAGCCTGATAGAATTGGAGGATTGGTAAATAAAGCAAATGCATTACAGGAACTGAATAGAACTGATGAGGCATTTCCATTATTTATCAGAGCACATGAGTTATCAAATGATCCGCTTAGCTGGAAACCCACATTTGTAATAATAAAATGACACCATATGATAAAATCATTAATTTATAGATTAAACATAAAAAAATCATAAAAAAAATTCAACATATCATGCCACTTTTGACAGATGAAGATATAAAAAAAATGGAAGTATGCATAAAGTTATCAGAAGAAGACAAAGTAAGATATGCCGGAGTGATTAACCAACTTTGAAGATTGATTATGGGTGGTTTGAAAAAATGATTAAAGGTAACATTACAAGATGAGAAAATGATGTAGATGATAAAACATCATAAAAAACAAGTGGCATTATTTGTCGGCATTAATATAAAAACAGTTTAGAATTGTTTAGTTTATCTATTGAAATATTAGTTATTTAATCATACATGGCATTTGAAGCAATTTTATTCATAGCAGTACTTCTTATCGCAGCAAAACTAGGAGGAGAATTTCTTCATAGAATAGGCCAACCAACAATACTTGGAAATGTTCTTGCAGGAATTATTGTTGGCCCTGCATTTTTGACAATAGTACATCCAATTGAGGCAATAGAACTTTTTGTCTCAATTGGGGTATTTTTCTTGTTCTTTTTAATTGGTCTTGAAGAAATTGACATTGCAGGTTTATTCAAAGTCATGAGAGGTAAGATTTTTGCAGGTTCTGCAATTGCATTTTTGATCCCATTTTTGGTTGCAGGTATTTTTGGATTAGTAATAGACATGGATTTTGTAAATGCATTTGCAATTGCAAGTGTCATCGCAGCTTCAAGTTTAGGGGTTACAGCTAAGGTACTAAGTGATCTTGGAAAACTAAAATCAACAATAGGACTCGAAATTTTTACCGTAACTGCAATTGTAGAGTTTATCGCAATAATTTTTGTAAGCGTCTTCATCCAGATAGATACGAGTTCTGAACTTCCGGATATAACAGAAATAGCTTGGCTTTTTGCAAAAATGATACTTTTCTTTGCAACAGCAGGATTCATCTCGGTGTTTGGATTACCACGGTTCTTGAGACTTCTTAAAAATCATCTTCGTGTCAAACAGGCATATTTTGGTATGGTGATCGGGGTGATTTTACTAGTAGCATATTTTGCAGAAATCAGTGGAGTTCATGGAGCCATAGGTGCACTTCTTTTAGGTATTGCAGTGTCAAGGATGAGCAGGGACGAATATGATGAAATTTCAAAAAACATTAGTGTGATAGGATATGGGATTTTTATTCCAATATTTTTTGCAGGAATTGGACTTCATTTCAGCGTAGCGTTTTTAGAATTAGAATGGTGGATAATCATAATTTTCATAATAATCATGACAGGAGTGAAGTTTCTGAGTTCCTACATTGCAGTTCGCATAGCCAATATGAGACCTGCAACGACTGTTGCATATGGAGTAATGTCAAAAGGAGCAGTAGACTTGGCACTAATGTTGTCCTTACTTCAGGCAGGAATAATGGAAGACAAGTTGTTCTCACTTTTAGTTCTTGGAACACTAATGACCATGATAATATCAACTGTAGAGCTTCAACGCAAATTAAAAAAAATAATT
>DATGBV010000150.1:0-2187 GCA_035312485.1 Flavobacteriaceae bacterium
ATTAAAGCCAATAACGCTGTATAACCTACATTGCAGCCAATATCGAAGATGACGTCATGATGCTTTGCTAAATAAAAAAACCAAGCATCATCTTGATCCACATTTTTTCGAATTGTTCCAGGTGTTGTTTTTAAATGAACACCACAGAGTGTCGATTTGGATAATTTAACATCCTTATATTCAAGTTTATATTTTAAACCTTTTATAAACTTTTTAATAGTCATATATAGTTGCATTAAAAAATGGGTAAAGCTGTAAATAATCTTCCCAAAGTTTTCTATTTCTTAAAAATAAATCATTTATAGACGTTTCGGTGAGCGTCTTATGGAATTCTAAAATCTTTTCAGCAATTAAGTGTCTTTCGTTATATTCTACCCAAACAACATGATGTTTCCAATTAATTTTATCCTCTAATGGCAACAAACAATCTGTATTTATAAAAACAGGAATTCTTCCCATGGCTAAAGTTTCATAAAACCGGGTTGAAAAATTTCCAGCACCTCGCATACATACAACATAGTCGGAATCTTTAATATTATCGTAAAATTGTAATGTAGTTATATGAGTGTCCTTGTCACTCTTTACACCTGCTCTGTAAGAATCTCTTATAATGAAATTGCTTATTATTTTATCCGATTTTTTGAGATTATTCAAAATTTTCCAACGAAAATATGTTGTCGACATAACCTGATCAAGATCACGATGACTTAAACCTAAAAAAGACACCAAATTCTTTATTGCTGTTTTTAAAATTTCTTTAATTGTTTGGATTCCAAAACCATGTGCTAATCCACAAAAACCGACAGACGGTTTTTGAGAAAATGGTTTTATAATTATATTCTTTTCTGAATAATATTTTTGTAATGGATCTTCAACAAAAATCGGAAATCCTTTATGTGTATTGGGTAATTTAGATTTTCGTCCACTACTTCTATAAACAATGCCTTTAAAATCTTTTGGAACTTTACATCCAATATCTCCAAAAACAAAAGAGATTATTGGCTTACCTGATGTAAACTCTTTATATATAAGTTTTAATACATCTTGAATTAGATTATTTCTGTAATAATAATTCCATGACATTGGTAATATTATAACGTCTGCTTCACTCTTATCTTTTACTAATTCCAAGCTATTAAATACATTATTTGATTCTTTTTTTAAAGTCTTTATCAATGGAAAAATTTGCCATCTTGAAGAGTTATTATAAAGAGCTTGAGGAAAGAAAAATTTCATTGGTTAAAAATACAAAAGCTATCGGTTTGTTTGTAATAAAATCTAGACAACTACAAATTCAATTTATAAAATAACTTAAAAGCTTCATTTTGATGTTCTAAATTAAAATGCTTTTTAATATGGTTTTGGGCATTTTTACTCACTTGAACTTTATTATCTTCAGATAAATTAATAACGTCCATCAACTTTGTAGCTAGTAATTTTGGTTGTCGTTTAGGTACAACCCAACCCGTTTTGTCATGCAGTACATTTTCAGATAAACCTTCAGCATCAGAAACCACACATAAAAGTCCCATAGCTTGAGCTTCTAATACAGCATTGCAAAAACCTTCCTGAATACTGTACTGTATATAAATATCAGCCTGTACCAAACTTTTCTTAACCAACTCATGTGATAGTTTTCCGGTAAAAGTGACACTATCATTAAGACCCAGTTGATGAGTAGTAAACTTCAAACGTTCGTACAATTGACCTTCTCCAATAATAGTATAATGAAACTGAACATTAGAGTTTTTAAGAATATTTAAAGCCTCTAAAGTATAATCTAACCCTTTTTTCCAATGTAATCTTGCAATAGTTACAAAATGTGGAATATCATTAATATTATATGGTGTACTGATATTAAAAAATGAGGTATTAATTGCTGGGGTTATTTTTACAACGGGAGCTTCGTCTAAAAAACCTTGTTTATAAACCAAGTCTTTAATATCGTTTGAGATAACATGTATTTTATCGACTTTCTTCCATAGTTTTATATAACAATCTGGATGTTTTACAGGATAAATAGCAATATCAAATCCTCTAAAACTAACAGCCATTTTTGCATGTATAGATGCTGCTACATTTTCTCTACCTAATACCATAGTTCCAAACCCAAAATGCAACCAATCTAGAGTTCCTGATAGTATATGACTATTAATGATAATATTTTTAACACGCTGTAAAAACGGA
>DATGBV010000151.1:0-5733 GCA_035312485.1 Flavobacteriaceae bacterium
CTACCTCTCGCTTTAAGCTTTGAGCCTATTTTGTAAAGCAATTTAGCCTTTTCAAAATTATCTGTTTGAAGACTAATTGCTTGTTCATAAAAATCTATAGCTGCTTTAGAATCTCCCTCTTTATCTTTAAGCAATCCTAAATAATAAGCAGAATTTGCTGAAGGGCTCAAATCATGATATGCATTAACCAACTTGAAGAATAAGGGGTCGTCTGTACATTCTTTTTCAGACATTCTACCAGCTGCTCTTTGTAACCAAACAGCATTTCCTTTATTAGCTTCAAAATCTTTAGTGTATAATGGTATTAAATTTTCACAATTTGCTCTACCTCCTAATTTACTATCTATACTTCCAGAAATTTGGTCATACGCTTTTAAATAGCTTTCATAAGATTTTTTGTATCGTTTTTCTTTAGATGTTAAATCTGTACCTGCTTCTTCTTTTTCAATAAGCTTATTTAATTTTTCCGTGTAAATTTTAACTTCATCATTTACTTTTTCCGCAACATCATCATACTTATTGAATAATTCTGAAGCAGATTTTTTATTGGCATCATATAAATCTACTATCAAAGAAAAGTAAGTATATAAGCTTTTTGGATTTGTGAATGTTTTTTTATCGGCTACATAAGCATCATCAAAACATTTATAAAGTTCTTCATCGCCTTTATTTAAAACATCTCGGTTATCAAACATAAGTTGGCAAGCCTTTGCAGCATATTCACCTTTTGATGTTTTGCTTGCAAAATAGGTTTCTCTTTCACCCCAAAGTTTAATTAAATCGTTGATGTAACCTACTTTCTCCGAACCAGAAGATCTATCTATTTTATCTTCTAAAATCTTTTCTCCATCAATATAAATAGCATTATTAAATTTTGGACATTTTACTCTAACGTCCATCCAAGGCTGGTAAGCCGAGTCGTAATTTTTTGCTTTTACATACTCATGAAATATTGAAAGTTTAGACATACACTCTTCGTCTTGCTGTGAAAATCCAGCTTGTAATCCTAAAAATAAAAAGGCTAATAATAATGTAATTTTCGTCTTCATGATATTTATTTTACTTATTTTACTCGTTAGTCATATTTTCTTTTATTGAACCATCTGTCGTTCAAAGATAAGCTAATTTGAAAATTTATGAAATTCTCTTGTATCAAGTTGTTGTTAACAGTTCCTCTTTTTCCAATCTCAAAACCTAAATTAACATTTGAGAATACATTTCCAACTGGTAATCCTACTCCAAAAGACATGCCAAACTCATTAATTGATTCATCATTTATGACCAAACCTGTCTTTTCAAACCTAACTCCTGCTCTATACACCACTCTTTTTAAATAACTGGTGAAGGAATTGTATTGTGGTATGTAAAATCCTCCCAATGAAAATGTAGTTGCGTCTTCAAACGTTTGGGTAGTATTCGTGTACAATTCATTTGAAAAATTACTTGTTTTTTGCATTGCATACTCTGCTCCTAAAAACCATATTCTTGGTTGTCCAATTCCTGCACCAAACGAAAATTTTGAAGGTAAGGTTAATTCTGTTTCGTCTAAACCAGAGGCAATCAAGTCCTCTTTGCCATCTATAGTATGAACAACAAATTCCTGCCCTGTTGATGCGCTTATTGTTATGGTAGAAAATGAACGTTCATTATGGGATATTAATTCTGCTTCTGGAGCATAAGTAAGACCTGTAACCAGTTCTAGTTTGTCATTAATCATGGTTTTGTATGATAGTCCAAGATTGAAATTTAGACCGCTTAAATCCGATCTACTATCTTCACGAGATTGGTATGAGGTTAACTCACCTTGATTATCGTAAACAAATTCGATGGCATAATTTTTAATATTTCCAAAATTATAATTAGCGTCTAAACCAATACTTAATCCCTTTGCTAATTGATATGCCAAAGAGAAATACGCTTTATTTACTCCACCTTCACCTCTAAATCGTTCATAAAGATCATCATCATCGTTAGTAGTTTCTAGCTTATAACCAACAGACGTATAGGGAAGTAAACCAAAACCAACTCCAAATTTATTTAAAGGTATTGATATTGCTATATAATCAAATGTTGAAGCTGCTGCTTTTTCACTACCACTATTACTTTTTAATTTTACATTTGTATGACTACCTCCAACAGAAAACTTTACTGGTCTGCTTTCGTTGTTAAAAGACAAAAGATTTGGAGAGGCATAAGATGCAGGGTTACGTAAGTTTACATGAATACTATCTGTATAGATACTCAAGCCTCCCATACTTCTATTTTCCACGGTTCCTTTAAATTTAAGGCTTCCTATACCATAAAACGAATAAGGTGAAGCTGTTCCTTGTTGTGCGTAACTTTGAATTGCAAAAAAAGCAATAAAAACTATTACAAGTTTTCTTATCATTAATTTGAATTAAATTGTAAAATATGGTTCAATCCTTCTAAAAGAAAATTAGAGTTCGCAAATATGCTACTTTTTAATTGTTTAGACAAGAAATTAGCGTCGCCACCTGTTAAAATAACTGTTAAATCTGAATAATTTTCTCTATAGTTTGCAATTACACCATCAATTTCATTTAAAACGCCATGAATAACTCCTGAATGAATTGAACTTTCAGTTGAATTTCCAATAATTGATTTTGGAATTTCTGTTTCTAATAACGGTAAGTTTGCTGTTAAATTATTCAGGGCATTATATCGCATTCTTATACCTGGAGAAATTGCACCTCCATGATATTCATTTTTGCCATCAATAAAATCATAGGTAATGCAACTACCAGCATCAATAATCAAAACATTATTGTCTGGGTAATGATATACTGATGCGCTTACTAAAGCAATTCTATCAACTCCTAAAGTTTTTGGTGTTTTGTAATTATTTATAAATGGAAGTTTTGTTTTAGAATCTAATTCTATGATATCAAGCTGTTGCTTTAAGTAATTCAGAGTTTCTGTATCCAAATTCCCAACCGAAGAAATAATACCTTTATAAAAGTTTTTATGTTGTTTTTTAAACTTTTTATAAGCTTTAATAAAATCATACGGTTTTACTTCTTCTTTATCTAGAAGGGCGTCTTTCTTAAAAATCGCTATTTTAACAAGCGTATTACCAACATCTATGATTAAATTCATACACTAAACTAAAAGCTGTAAATTTACAAAACCAATTTTTATAATATTTGTTTTGGGAATACTAAAATTGGATTTATATTTGCAACCGCTTTGGCGAGGTACCTTAGCTCAGTTGGTAGAGCAACGGACTGAAAATCCGTGTGTCCCTGGTTCGATTCCTGGAGGTACCACTTAAAAACCCTGAAACTTCAATGTTTACAGGGTTTTTTGTTTAAAGCATTTTTTTTAATCTTATAATTCAGTTTTCAAAGATTTTAACACACTTAATAAAAGATCTTCACCAATACGCTTTTTATAATTTGGGTTCATATATTCAAATAGTATTTCTCCAGAAGTATTTATAACCATAACCGTTGGTACGGGTAAAACTTCTGAGGCATCCAGTTTAGTTCTTTTACTAATAAATATTTTTGCCATACCTGGAGTTTTAAAACCAATACCTATATCTTGTATCAATTTTGCATTTGCATCAGAAAACAACAAATAGTTTACTTCATTTTCATCAATTACAGGTTTTAAAACACTAAAATCATCTGGACTAATTGCTATAATTTGATAGCCAAGATTAATAATATCTTTTTCAGCTGAAGCAAGTGAGGCTAATTGTTGATTGCAATAAGGGCACCAACCACCTCTGTAAAACACCAAAATTGTTGGCTTTTTCTTGATAAGTTTATTTAAATTCACTTTATTACCGCTTGGATCCAGTAACACAGCATTTGGAATTTTCTCTCCAATCAATAAAGGACTAATATCCTCTGCTTTTTCAGGAACATCTTGTGCTTTAACGAAAGAAGTAATAAGGAATACTAAAACCAACCATTTTAATTTCATAGCTATACTTTAAAACGTTTGTCTGTCTTATGAAATTTTTCTTACAAAAAATATTGAATTTTCTAAACAAACATACTACTGTTAATCCTAGCTCAAAAATTGAAAACAAAAAAACTGGAACTTTATTGTTTCTTGGATTTTTTAAACAGCAATATGGCTTTATAAAAAAATTAAAAAAATGTATATTAGCTTGTTTATATTTTAGCTAAACTTAAATTATACCTATTTAAAAATGGCATTCAATAGAAAAGAAAAGTTTATGCATGAAGCCGTTAAGGCAGCACTCAAAGGTATACAAAATAATGAAGGAGGTCCTTTTGGATGTGTTATTGTAAAAGATGGAAAAATTATAGGAAGAGGCAACAATAAAGTAACTTCAACCAACGACCCAACTGCTCATGCAGAAGTCAATGCTATACGTGACGCCTGCAAAAACCTTAATTCTTTTCAATTAGAGGGTTGCGAGATTTACACATCTTGCGAACCTTGCCCAATGTGTTTAGGTGCCATTTATTGGGCGCGTCCTGATAAAGTGTATTATGGTAGCAATCAAATGGATGCTGCAAATATTGGTTTTGATGATGAGTTTATCTATAAGGAAATTCCGTTGCCTTATGAAAAGCGAAGCATTCCATTTGAGCAATTATGTCGTGACATTGCTTTAGAACCATTTCAAAAATGGATGGAAAAAGAAGATAAAACTGAATATTAATTGTTCTATGATTCAATTCATTCTTAATAAAAAAATAATAAAAACGTCAAGCCACACAGGAATGACCTTGCTTGATTTTGTGCGTTATGAACAACGTCTCACAGGAACAAAAATTGGTTGTCGTGAAGGTGATTGTGGTGCTTGCACAGTTTTGGTCGGAACACTTAATGAGAATGAAAAGATAACGTACCAAAGCATAACGTCTTGTATTTCGCCTTTAGGAAATGCGCATGGCAAACATATTGTGACCATTGAAGGCACAAACCTAAAAGACAAACTAACTAGTGCTCAAAACGCAATGAAAGACAATTACGCAACACAATGTGGTTTTTGTACACCTGGTTTTGTAGTGTCACTAACAGGTTTTGCGATGTCTCATATTGAAAAGAATCAGGAGCATGCTCTTGATGCTATTAGTGGAAATATTTGCAGGTGTACAGGTTATAAGTCCATTGAAAAAGCGGCACAACAAGTTTGTGAGAATCTAAAATTTTCTAAATCTGAATTATCTTTAACATGGTTAATTGAAAATAATTTTATTCCAGAATACTTTACAGATATTCCAAAACAACTGAAACAACTAAATTCAGGCTACAATCTAAAACAAGGCACGAAAATAGTTTCTGGAGGAACCGATTTATACGTTCAAAAAGCAGATGATTTTATTGAAAATGATGTCCATTTAATTGCAGATAATTCAGAATTAAAAGGCATTTCAATTGAAGGAGACATTTGTAGCCTTGGAGCTGGAACAACCGTTTCAGAATTATGGAATCATGTCGAATTCAACACCTGTTTTCCTAATCTAAAAAAGCATCTAAAACTCGTATCTTCAGAACAAATAAGGAATATGTCTTCTTTTGGAGGCAACTTTGTAAATGCTTCACCAATTGGTGATATGACAATTTTCTTTTTAGCATTGAATAGCGACATAACCATTATTAATGACAATGGAAATGAAAGAACAATAGCCCTAAAAAACTTTTATGAAAGCTATAAAACATTCGATTTAAAAGAAGGCGAACTCATAAAAACCATAAGCTTTAAGTTACCTACAAAACATTCTTTTT
>DATGBV010000152.1:0-6473 GCA_035312485.1 Flavobacteriaceae bacterium
ATCCCAATGGCGGTAAAGAGTATTACAGGCATGGAAAGTGGCGTAGGCTAGATGGGCCTGCTGTTGACGGCGCTGGTGTTTTGCCAGATGAATGGTGGATAGATGGGCAACGATATACTGAGGCGGATTGGCGAATTAAAACTGGTGGAACCATTACGGGGCTAACACCAGTTACAGGTCCAGATCTGCAATATCCACACAACCCATTTGTTGAGCCGACAGAAACGCCAATTCAATGTGACCACCCAGAACATGCGCGTTACCCAGAGAGAAATGGAAAAACTGGCTGCTACAAATGTAGTGCAATTTTTGATTGAAAGTTATGAGCGAAGTTATGGACGAAAAGACAGCAAAAAAAAATCTACAAGAGCTTAGTGATTTACGCGCTGAGATTGAAAAAAAGATTCAGCAATTTAATATAAAAGCCTCTAAAGCAAAGTATAACACAAGGATGGCATATCTTACTGCTGAAGTTGAAGAGTATTCGATTGATAAATACGTAGAGCGAGAAATAGATCCTTCATTAGAAGAAAATAGCGAAGGGTATAAAAAAGCTTTTGCAGAAGCAAAGGCCGAGTTCGATCCAGAGAAGTTTCTTCGTGAGAGTGATGAATATCTTTATGCACAGATATCAGCGCCAAATGCATATGCGTGGTTTCCATCGCAAATATGTGAAGGATGACTTGCATCAATAGAAATCCAAACGGCGGGGCATGTAGTCCATTGATTCAGTCGTACACTTCAACCGAAGGAGCAAACTTGGCGAAGTCACTACTTCGCCTGCCAGCCTCTGATTGGGTTGACATGGAGGTAAATCTAAACATTTTACCGCCAAGCCTTTTAATATTTGAGTTTTTTAATAGTTTTCTCCAGACAGTACATGAATCTTGCCCAGAGCTTCTTAAATATGCTAGACAAATACGATGGCAGCTACGATTTGATTTCCAATATGACAACGTAGTTAAATGGATGAGAGATTTTAAACCATTGGCGAATTCGTCAGAAAGTAGCAGTGTTATGAATAAAAATCAGATACGTGAAAAGCTAGATGTGTTAGCGAAAGAGCTTAGCATATTACAAGATGAATACAATTCTTTAGAAGACACGGACCGAGAATATAAATACAAAGAAGATCTTGTTCGGATGCATGAGTTGAAAGCATCTATTCTTAAAAGTATAGATGAATATAATGCATTGGCAAACAATCATGATCTTGAAGTCATTGATTTGCACGAAGAGCGCCCAGATGATTGGTATGGTTCTTCTAATTGTGAGTGGGAAAGTTCTTCAAATAATTGTTAAATCTCCCTTGAGAGGGTAGAATGAAACTATTAATCGGATCTGGCGCACTTTTCTTTGCTGGGGAAGAATATCTGTGCCCAAAGGTAGAAAGAACAAAAAAAACATGTGATATTGATTGGATTGGACATTACGAAGATTTTGAAAAGCAAAAAAAATTAGTAAAACCAAAACGCATAGTTCCCATGAATCGCGGAAATAAGGTAGTTTTATTTGGAGATAAAATACATGAATTTGAAATTGCTTGGCGTGAAGATGGTGATGGTGTTTGCAAGCAATTATTAGAAATAGCAAAAAATGATCTTACCGTTGCGTTTAAACATCCGTCTTCAGACTTTTATATTGCTACACCTGACCTAATATTCACTCTAAAAAAGTCACATAGATATTTAAAAGATTCTCCGCATTTTCTCAAGACAATGCATGACTTTCGCTACCTTAGAGATAAAGGTTGCCAGGTTCCGGAATCTCTAAAAGAGTGGTATAAATTAAGAGTAAAACAAACATACTGGTATAAACATCCCAGGCTAAAAGATATGGATAAGAAGTCCTTTTTTAAGGATGACAATATCCCATATAAATATGACCATGATACGCTCCATCTAGCTGTTATGCATCTAGATCAGCCGGCTTATAATTACTTTAAGCCAAATACTGCTGAGGTAGAATGTTCGCGCGAGATGTTTGAAAAATCTTCTGAGGAAGTGAAATTATATTCGGTTCTTGAAGAGGCATATGTTTTAGCATTAGAACGTTCCCAAATACCTACAAATGGAACTGTGGCACCAAAGCGTAGTTTTGATATTGCGCTGATGAAAGTATGCTCATCAATTACCTCTGGTTGGTGGCGCGAATATGCATATGAAAACTATTTCAAAGTTCAAGATATGTATTCAGAATCATATGTGGCTAGATTTCATAGTGCTTTAAAAACAGGTATCGTTAAGGAATTGGATCATGGATGCAAATAAGTTACAAAAACTTTTAGAAATTAATTATACAATAAAACCAACTTGTGCTTTATGTAAACACAGTGATTTTCGTAATGATGACTGGGGAATTTGTAACGCCTATGAGTATGAGCATTTAAAGCATACTGAAGAAAACAGAAAGCTTTCGATCAATGTGAATGGGTGCTGTCCTAATTTTAAGCATAGTCAAGAGAAAATTCAGAAATTAAATCACTTCGTCACATTTTTCAATAAATAATGTGGAATAATAGTATTGATATGGATGTTAAATACACAAAAGTGCTTCAACAAACAAACAAACAAACAAACAAACAAACAAACAAACAAACAAACAAACAAACAAACAAACAAACAAACAAAATGAAAGTAACCATGAAGAAATTATTTATTTTACCTTTGGCATTTATTTTAGCTGGTTGTTTTGGCGCTCCTGCCAGAGTTGAGACAGGGCAGGTAGGAAAAATTCTAGGAACAGATGGTTTAGGGGAAGAGGTTATTAAACCCTCTGCTTTCCGGCTGTCTTCTTGTGCTTTTCCAGGATCTGTATGTCCAAAGCTGGTTCGTCTTCAAATTACCAAACATACAGAAAAGGTAACTATTGATCAGGTTTTTATTCAGAAGTCTAAGGTTGACCTTTCTAAGGTAGAGATTGCTATTCAGTTTAGAGCAAAACCTGATGCTAAATCTATTAATCTTATCTTTGAAGAAATTCCAGCTGGTGAAGATAGTTTGATTACAGCCAAGGAAGTATGGAAAACATATCTACAACGCCAAGTTCCAGATGTGATTGTATCAGCTCTTCGCCAATACGATGTAGAAGGTATTCTCACAAAAATCCCTGAAATTACAAACGATTGTCACAAAGCGTTGAATAAAGCAATAGAAAATAATCCTATTGAAGTTACTGAGGTTGCCTTTCCTAATGGTATTGGCGATTTGCCAGATACTGTTGTTTCATCGTATCGAAAACTTTATGCTGTTGAAGCAGATAAACAACGTAGAATTAAGGCGCTAGCAGCTGATTTGCAGGTCGAAAAACAACGGCTAGCTGTGCAGAGAGTGCGAGCAGAAAACGATATAACAACGTCTAAAGCACTGGGCATTCCTGTAACTACTTATATGAATTTAAAGATTGCAGAAAAGAGCGCTGATGCCATAGCAAACGCAGCTGATAATAATCAACCATTTGCAGTTGGTATGCCATTGATTGGTAGTACAAAGTAATATAAGCCTTAAATGATTGAATTTCAAGTTTTGGAAGATTTATGACCGGTATAATTTTACAAGCAATTTTAATTACAGTTCCAGCTATAGCGAGCATCGTTTGTTTTGTATATTTTTATCACACATTAGATAATCCAGAAAAAAAAATAACCTCAGCGTACTACGCGCTTGTGCGCCAGTATTTAATATTAAGTTTAGTTTGTTTTGTTATTACGATTATTGCTGTACTAGGTGTTTTGGAGGGGCATGGTGTTTTTTCAAAACAAAATGTAGAATATAACAACAAGCCTGTTGAAAACATACTGCCAAGAAAAATTGGACAGTCATCTTCTATAAAAAAAGATAATGCTAAATCTGCAGAGAGTATAGAAGAGCATGATAAAATGCTTAAGAAATTTGAGGAATAAATGGCTGGAAAGATAAAATTTTGTGTTAGAGAATATATAGGAGCAGAAATATTGCCAATATCATCTGAAGGCCAAATAATAAATGAACCTATTAAAAATGAAAATGGAATATTAATTGATATGGAAGTTTCAGCATGGGGCATGACATTTATTGTAAAAAATAATGAAAATGGATTTTATCTTTATTCGCCAAATCTCATGGGCATTATTGAATTTAACAAAGATGATAGAGAGTGTTATGTTTGCACTGGTTTAATAAATAAAAAAGGTTTGAAAAAACTCACACTTAGTAGTAAATAATAATGCTTAAAAAATGAGGAATAAATGGCTGGTAAAAATCTCACAACAGAAGACTTAGCGCAATCACTAAGCAGAATTCGAGGCACAGAGCCATTATTGGTTAATATACAAACGGCAGCTGGTGGCGCTCCTACTAATCGTATGGTTGGGATAAGTTATGCTCATCAAGGCTTTGATTGGACTGCAAATATGTTTGTGATGCAGCCTGCGGAACCGATTGTTGTTGTTCGAAAGTTACCTGGCAGCATTAGGGAGTTTGGAAAAGAAAAGCTTGAAAAATTAAAAGACGCACATACAAAAATGGGTTTTAAATATATCGCAAAAACTAGAGAGCATGAGTGGCTTGATGGATTTGTGGCAGGTGTAAAAACACACATCACTGCTGCAGAAGATTAAGGCTGATTTTCTGATATTAAGCATAAACGGCGGAAAAATGCTAAGCTGGTGCATAAAAATACAGATAAAAACAAAATGATTAAAATTTTACTGAAAGATAAATATACAGGCATTCCACTTGAAGTTAATGCTCTTCCTAGGAAAGATTCCATAGTTAAAATGGATGTAAGTAATAATGTGTCTAGAGTGTATCATGTAGATGACTTAGGTAGTGAAGAAAAATATGTAGTTGTGTATGTAACAGAGCTTGAGCCAGAAATAAAAACAATTAATTATGACAAGATATATAAGGCTCATTTCAATGTTTCTATTTTTATGATTACATCAATAGCGACGTTGTTGGTTTATATTGGTTTTTTAGGTCCAGAAGAATATAGTCCTAGTTCAGTGGCTATATTTATGGTTGTTTTTTTAGTATTACTTTTTGTAAGTGTGAAATATATTGTTGACAAGTATTTGAAAGGATAGTATAATGAGAGATTTAGCTAAAAGAAAACAGTTAGTAAAAGACATAGCTGAAGCTTTAAATAAAAATTGCGCAGAAAATGAAAGTGATACACCAGATTTTCAATTGGCCGAATATATGGTATCATGTCTGGAAAACTATGAAAACATAACCAGAGGGCGCGATATCTGGAATAGGCCTGAATGTCCTGAAAATATAGATTATAAATATGTGAAAATATCAAATAAACATTTTCTTGAACTTGTTGAAAAGGTGAAAGCAGAACATGGTACGATAGAGAAACAACAAATTGCACTTGTCAAGGAATTATTGCCAGACTGGATTATTGTTAAAGAGCATGATGGTATAATGGTTAATCCTCCAGATGATAATAATCATTATGATTCTTGTGTAGAATTCAGTGATGGTAATTCTTTTGAAAATATATGGCGTCAGGCAGAGAGTGCAATGACTTATTATATTGAAAGGTTAAAAACAAGAATGCAAGAACATTGGCCAGATAAAACTCTTTCCCCAGGCGAATATTTAAAAGAAGATCTTAACACAAGCAGAATGTCTATAAAAGACATGGCGGAGTGTCTTGAAATGTCTGAGGAAATGATTAATTTATTGTTTAATAATAAGTTGGTAATCGATGAAGAGTTGGCGGAAAAGCTATATCACTACAATGCATGCCCTAAACGGCAATGGCTTGATATGGAATACAAATATAGAACACAGCAATTGCAAATCGAAAAGCGTAAAAGAGGAGAACTAGTATCTTGATCTTTGTATAATTGATTTTAGTAATGAAGTTTTAATGTAATGACACACGATTAAAAACAATGCTTACTGAGCTTCCTAATTTTATACTGATAATTGATACCAATAGTTATGCTGGTAATTTTGAAAGACAAATAACAGCATTTTGTACTGGTATGGTTGGTGAGTATGGCATTGGTGATGATTATGCGAAGATGTTTAAAGAAGCGCATCCTGATTATGTTGAAGAATTTTTAGATATTGTAACGCAATGGCCAGATGACCATGGTTGCCCAACGGCAATATGGCGCACAAAGAAGGGTGGGAAGTACAATAGTGTAGCTATATTTTTCGATAAAAAGCCTTCTAAAAAGCAGCTTGAGTTTATAAAAAATCAAGCGCTTAAATTTAGCAGTATGTCAAAATATAAAGGGCCAAGCAAAATTTTAGGTTTGAGACTTATTAAACCGAAAATTCATGAAGATGTGTTGTGGACATCGTAATAAGGTAAGATCATTTAAAATGAAACGAACAAATGTTCCGAATTTACCTTAAAATTGAAAAGAGGTGTGATCCTGAATGGGCATATTGTTTTGCTATGGATGTTGAAGGAGCAAATATAGAGAGATGCGAAGAGGTAGCATGTAAAGATCCTGAATGGGCATATAT
>DATGBV010000153.1:0-3397 GCA_035312485.1 Flavobacteriaceae bacterium
GCGTGATGTTTTAACTTTTACCATAGATCCAAAAGACGCAAAAGATTTTGATGATGCTTTATCGTTTCAAGTTCTTGATAATGGATTATACGAAATAGGAATTCATATAGCAGATGTATCACATTATGTAAAAGAGAACACAGTTCTGGATGATGAAGCTTACGAACGCGCAACATCGGTTTATTTAGTAGATAGAGTAGTGCCAATGCTTCCCGAAATACTATCAAACAATGCTTGTTCATTAAGGCCACATGAAGAGAAATATACATTTTCAGCGGTTTTTCAAATGAATGATAAAGCGGAAATAAAAAACCAGTGGTTTGGCAGAACGGTTACCTATTCTGATGCTAGATTTGCTTACGAAGAAGCACAATCTGTAATAGAATCTACATCTAACCTAATTCCAAAAGAAGTATCTCTAACAGGAAATGCTTATAAAACAGATCAAGCCATTGCAGCCGCTATTTTAAAAATGAATGATTTAGCAAAGATTATGCGAAGAAAACGTATGAGCTCTGGCGCTATTTCATTTGATAAGGTAGAAGTGAAGTTCAATTTAGATACAGACAATAATCCTACAGGTGTTTATTTTAAAACCAGTAAAGAAGCTAATAAACTAATTGAAGAATTTATGTTATTAGCAAATAAAAAAGTAGCAGAATTTATTGGAAAACAAAACCCAAAGAAAACATTTGTTTATCGTGTTCACGATGAACCAGACGACAGTAAATTAGCCAATTTACAAGGTATAGTTTCAAAGTTTGGTTATAAACTTAATTTTAAGGACAGAAAATCTATAACAACCTCACTTAATAATTTATTACGAGACGTTGTTGGAAAAAAAGAGCAGAATTTGGTAGATACTTTAGCTATCCGTAGCATGAGTAAAGCTGAATATACTACACACAATATTGGGCATTATGGTTTAGCATTTGACTATTATAGCCACTTTACATCACCAATTAGGAGGTATCCAGATGTGATGGCGCATAGATTGTTGCAACATTATTTAGACGGAAGAAAGTCTGTTAATGAAGATATATATGAAGATAAATGTCAACATTCAAGCAACATGGAATATCTAGCCACAAAAGCAGAAAGAGATTCTATAAAATACATGCAGATTAAATTTATGCAGGACCATCAAGACGAGGAGTTTTTAGGAGTAATTTCTGGAGTAACAGATTGGGGAATATATATTGAAATCATTTCAAACAAATGTGAAGGCATGGTTAGAATAAGGGATATTAAGGACGATCATTATGATTTTGATGAAAGTCAGTACGCTCTTGTTGGAAGAAATACTAAAAATATGTATCAATTAGGAGACGAAGTATGGGTTAAGGTTAAAGAAACAGATTTGGTTAGAAAACATTTAGATTTCAATTTAATTGGTAAAAACGAAGACAATCATTAACTTTTTGCATTATAAAACAATACTATGGTTTTAACAACAACAGATACTATAGACGGGTTTAAAATACAAGATTATCTTGGTATTGTTTCAGGTGTTGGTGTAAATACAAGAAAAGCTGCATTTACATTTAATGTTGAAAAATATTTTAACTCATTAGAAGAAAGCATTCTTCAAATAAAAGAAGAAGCTTTTCAAAAAATAAAGGAAAATGCAAAAAAATTGAATGCAAATGCTATAGTTGGTATAAGTGTTGATGTAGAAACATTTCCGTCAACTATGTATATCATGGTATCTGTAACAGGTACCGCTGTAACGGTTGGTTAATAAACAATTATTTAATCTTTTAATTATAATAATAAAAATGAAAAATTTAGTCTTAATCTTTACAATGTGTATTTCTTTAGTAGCCTCTTCGCAAAAAACAATAGAGAAAAAAGTAGGAGAGTTTACCAATCTTAAAGTTTATGATTTAATTGAAGTAAAACTTATTAAATCTGACGAGAATAAAATAGTAATTCTAGGGAAGAACACAGAGGATGTATTGTTTATAAATAAAGATGGAAAGCTTAAAATAAGAATGGCTTTAGAAAAAATATTTAATGGCGAGGACACACGAATTAATCTATATTATACAAACATTGATGTGATAGACGCTAATGAAGGCGCCTATATCCATTCAGAAGACGAAATTAAACAGTATGAGATTGATTTAAATGCTCAAGAAGGAGCATTTATTAAAGTAAAGATAGATGTTACATATGCTAACATTAGGTCAGTCACAGGAGCAAGTGTTCATGCTTACGGAAAAGCAAAACATCAGGACGTCTCAATTTATACAGGAGGAACATACAAGGCAGAACACCTTGAAACTGAATTCACAGATGTTTCTATTAGGGCTGCTGGAGAAGCTCATGTAAAAGCATCAACTTTAGTTAATGCCAAAGTCAGGGCTGGTGGAGATATTTATATTTATGGAAACCCAGAAAGAGTAGACGAAAACAAAGTTTTAGGGGGACGAATAAAACGAATGGATTAAAGCTTAACAACCAGTAAGAAATAGGGTTTTTATGATTAACGATATAATATCAGCAATTCCGTTTGGTGTCATCCTGTCGTTCACTATAGGACCTGTATTTTTTGTCTTGTTGGAAACTGGAGCTACTAAAGGGTTTAAAAGCGCACTAATATTTGATTTAGGTGTCATTCTTGCCGATATTGTTTTTATTTTAATAGCCTTTTACAGTACAAATAGACTTCTTGAAAAAGTCAAAGACGATCCTGGCTTTCTAATTTTTGGAGGTGTTTTGTTGGTTGCCTATGGTTTTATTACATTTATTAAAACATCAAAATCATTCAGATATATTGTTAAAGAATATCATAAAGTAGAAATTCAGAAAAATTACGGAAAACTTTTTTTAAAAGGCTTTTTATTAAACTTTATTAATATTGGAGTTCTGTTAGGGTGGCTTGGCTTTATTTTAATAGGTAATTCTTTAACCAATAGTACGGATGGTATTTTTGTTTTTTTAGTAACTATTCTAGTCGTTTATTTTATTGTAGACATCTTCAAAATATTAGTGGCAAAAAGACTTAAAAACAAGCTAACGCCCAGATTAATATTTAAAACTAAAAAAATTATAGCATTAGTAATTCTGGGGTTTGGGGTGTTATTACTTGTTCAGGGTTTCTTCCCCAAAGAAAAAGAATTAATTAAAGATAAAATAGAAAAGCTTAATCCAATAAGTGAAAAGCTTCCAGAGTAAATTTCTGAAAGCTTTTTTGGAGGCGTCTAGCGGATTCGAACCGCTGTACGAGCTTTTGCAGAGCCCTGCCTAGCCACTCGGCCAAGACGCCTGATTTTGACTGCAAATGTAAAAAAAATTAAGGGTTAACAAACACAACAACTTATTTTTTGCGCTTTTCACTCATTTTAATAGTAACCATTTCAACATCACCACCAATAGGTGGATTTAATTTACT
>DATGBV010000154.1:0-3793 GCA_035312485.1 Flavobacteriaceae bacterium
AAGAACCACAGATTTGTTAAGAAAGGTTTTTGCATTACAAGATTAATGAAATTAGAGCATAAAATAGCAGTTGTTGGTCCAATACCTAATGATACCATTATTACACACAATGGTGATATCATTACCAAATTTGGTTGTGTAACCCATCCTACTATTGCTTTGGCCAACTTGCTTGAAAACAAAGGTGAAGTCATTCCTATTGCTCAAGTTCATAAAAAAGACCATTATGCTATTTTAGAGCTCTTCAAAAATTACAAAAACATTAACACATCAGGCATTTACAAAGATAAAGACCAAGGAACAGTTATAGAATTAAGATTTGTAGATCAGAACAACAGAATTGAAAAACAAATAGCAAACATGAGTCCAATAACATCAGAAGATGTTTCGCCTTTTTTAGATGTTGATTGTTTTGTCTTTGTACCGATTACAGATTTTGAAATTGAATTAGAAACACTTCAATTTATAAAGAACAATAGTAACGCACAGATTATTTTTGACGCTCATGGACCAACTAGTTATGTCACAAATGATGGTAGAAGATTACGAAAATACTGGCATGATAAAGAGAATTGGTTACCATATATTGATGTACTTAAAATGAATTTAGAAGAATCTATTTGTTGTTGGTTTGATAATGATTACTCATCTGAAGAATTGTATGATGAAAACCAAACAGAACATCTGGACGAGTTTGCAGAATATGTGCTTAATAATGGTGTAAAAACCCTCTTTGTGACTTTAGATTCTCGAGGTTGCGTTATATACACTAAAAAATTAAATGAAATAACAAAAGAGTTTGTCCATTCTGTTCCTGTAACCAATGTTATAGATACAACCGGTTGTGGAGATTCTTTTGCAGGAGGTCTGGCTTATGGTTTTGCTGCTCATAACAATCCAAATAAAGCAGCACAATATGCTAATGTATTAGGTGCTTTAAGAACACAAGGTAAAGGCTTTGATGTTTTTAAATCTCTTGATGAAACTGAAGCTATAATTGCTAAACACTACTAGTCTTTTTTATAAAGTCCATCAAAGGCTACCGTTATTTCTGTTTCGTTGGTAATGGTTTCCCAAAGTTGTCTCACGGTTCCATCTTCATTATCAGTCCAGGTGACACGATGATAAAAAGGCTGACCATCTTTATTTTTTTGTTCATCGGTTTTTAAAATCATTTGATTATCAACTTTGTTCCCTTTCAAATGCAAACTGCCTCCTTGATTATCTACCCAAATTTGTTCCCATTGATTGGTTGAACTATTATAAAAACTATTACTGGTTCCTGTAAACTTTCCTTTGGCACTCGTCCAGTTTTCACGTAAAACACATTTATCCTGTATTTTATCCAATACATTAGTTCCTACAACATTCCCTTTGGGGCCAGTAACAGTCCAGGAGCCTATCCAAAAATCAAATTCTGCATGTTTTTCATCACAACAGTTACAATTATCGTTTTGGGCATTAATAGGAATTAAAGCAAAAGTAAATAACAAAAGTGTATAAAATAATTTCATAATTGATGATTTTATGTTTTGTTTAAAAATATTAAATGATTATTAATCTTATACTAATCTTAACATAACATTAGTGTTCATAATTTGACAGACATTTGCAATGAAATTTTGAACAAAATCTTCACATTTAGTAATTTTTAGTTAGTCAAAAATTGTAACAAACCGATTTTCAACATCTTGAGGTCGGTTTTTTGCATAAAAACAAAGAACTATTTTTTTAAATTAACAATATTTAATGTATATTTAAATAATGCTTTACTATCGCAATGATGAATCCGAATGATGCTATCATCACGCACCAACTAGAGCTTAATAAGGAATATAAGGAGCTTATTGAGCAAGCATATAATTTGCGCCAAACCGATTCAGAATTAAGTGACATTTCTGAATATAAAGCCATAAAACTTCTTGACGAACTTAATAGATTGAAGTATTTATATCGTGAAATTCAGATTAATGTTTCTTAAATTTAATAATGATTTAATGTTCTAATACATCTAACTTTACAAGAATTCTCGTACTTGTATAAAAAAGGTATATGAATACACATTTTTGTAAAGTAGGAAATATTAGGCCCAATTTGTCTAAAGTTTCCCAAAAAAAGAATATTGAAAAAGTTGAAATTACAGGTAGAGAAGCAGAAAAATTAGATAATTCTAAATGAAAAACATCTACATTTTTAGCATTTCTGACATTTGCAACTGAAGCTCTTTAGCTTTTAGTTTAGCTGCTTGTGCAAAATTCGCATCTGAAGATGCATAAATAATCCCTCTTGATGAATTAACAAGCAAACCTACGTTTGAATTTTTTCCGTACTTATAAACATCTTCCAAGCTCCCTCCTTGAGCTCCTATGCCTGGAATTAACAAAAAACTATCTGGTACAATTTTTCTGATTTCACCTAAATATTTAGCTTGTGTGGCTCCAACAACATACATTAAATTGTGTGAGTTAGACCATGTTTTTGAAGTCTCTAAAATCTGTTGGTAAACTGCTTTTGTTTTTATTTCTTTTGTTTGAAAATCTGTAGCTCCTGGATTTGAGGTTAGTGCCAATAGTATAGTGTATTTTCCTTGAAAAGCTAGAAAAGGCTCTACAGAATCCTTTCCCATATATGGTGCCACAGTTATGCTATCAAAGTTTAAATCTTCAAAAAATGCTTTAGCATACATTTTACTTGTATTGCCAATATCGCCTCTTTTGGCATCAGCTATTGTAAAAATTTCTGGATAGTTTTTATTTATATAGTTGATAGTTTTCTGTAAGGCTTTCCATCCTTTTATACCATAAGCCTCATAAAAAGCAATATTGGGTTTGTAAGCAACGCATAAATGATGCGTTGAGTCTATAATAGCTTTATTGAATGCAAATATTGGATCTTCTTCAATTAATAGATGCTGTGAAATTTTATCTAAATCGACATCCAAACCAATACAGAGAAAGGATTTCTTTTTATGGATCTGTTCAGTGAGTTGTTCTGTTGTCATAATTAACAAAAAAGCCTCAAATGAGGCTAAACTTATATGGTTGCATCACTGGCCTTTAACTTTTCTGTGTTTTCTGCCAATTGTAATTCGTCAATAATCTTTTGAATATCACCATTTACAATATTTGATAAATCGTAAAGTGTCAATCCAATTCTATGGTCGGTAACTCGACCTTGTGGATAATTGTATGTTCTAATTTTTGCACTTCTATCTCCAGAAGACACCATACTACCACGTTTAGCCGCATCTTCTTCTTGTTTTTTAGCCAACTCCAAATCGTATAGACGTGAGCGTAATACTTTAAACGCTTTCTCTTTGTTTTTATGTTGGGATTTCTGGTCTTGACATTGGGCTACCAAACCTGTTGGAATATGTGTTAATCGAACAGCAGAATAAGTTGTATTGACCGATTGACCTCCAGGGCCTGAAGAACAGAAATAATCTATTCTTACTTCTTTTGGATCTATTTCTATATCAAACTCTTCAGCTTCTGGAAACACCATAACTGTTGCAGCACTGGTATGCACGCGCCCTTGTGTTTCTGTTTGTGGAACACGCTGAACACGATGTACACCAGCTTCAAATTTTAAAGTGCCGTAAACATCTTCACCTGAAACTTCAAACTGAATTTCCTTAAAACCTCCATTAGTACCTTCGCTAAAATCTACAGTATCAACTTTCCAACCTTTACTTTCACAGTACTTGGTATACATTCTAAATAAATCTCCAGCAAAAATACTAGCCTCGTCTCCACCTGTTCCTGCACGTAACTCAACTACTGCGTTTTTAGAA
>DATGBV010000155.1:0-5100 GCA_035312485.1 Flavobacteriaceae bacterium
TTTAACAAAATGACTTTAAAAACCTTTATCCTCGATAAGATAAAAGGATGGTTTATGTTGGGTATTATTGGTGGTGGTTTACTGGCATTGATCATTTGGTTTTATAATATTACAGGTTCAAATTTCTGGCTATATGCTTGGGCAACTGTTGCAGTGTTTACTTTGTTTATGAATATGTTTTATTCCAGGCTTATTGTGCCTTTGTTCAATAAACAAAAACCTTTGGAAGAAAGTACACTCCGTGAAAAGATTTCAGCTTATGCCAAAACCGTTGGTTTTAAATTGGACAAAATTTTTGTGATAGATGGCTCAAAACGAAGCACTAAAGCCAATGCTTATTTTTCTGGTTTTGGTAGCGAAAAACGTGTCACGCTTTTTGATACGTTAATAAATGATTTAGACGATGAAGAAATTGTTGCTGTTTTAGCACACGAAGTTGGGCACTATAAGAAAAAGCATATCATTTTCAATCTGTTTGCTTCAATTGTTTTAACAGGTTTTATGTTGTATTTGTTGTCAATTTTTATTTCAAATCCATTGCTGTCTCATGCTTTAGGTGTAGAAATTCCTAGCTTTCACATTGGTTTGATTGCTTTTGGTTTGTTATATAGTCCAATAAGTGAAATTACAGGCTTAATTATGAATTACTTCTCCAGAAAATTTGAATACCAAGCTGATGATTATGCCAAAACCACCTATAAAGGAGAACCATTAATTACGTCGCTTAAAAAACTCTCTAAAAACAGTTTAAGTAATCTTACGCCACATCCTGCTTATGTGTTTATGCATTATTCGCATCCAACATTATTGCAACGCATCAAGAATTTAAAAAAGTAAACTTACTATTTTGTAAATTTGTTGAAAACCAATCTTTTGGAGTGTGTCAATCTTCAAAATAACTTATTAAATTATGTTTCCGTTCAAATCATTCTTAAGTCTCATATTAATATTCTCGTGTTTAAACATTAGTTCACAAACTATAGATAAAGTTGAATTGAATACTACTTATGAAGGGCCAAAAATTGATATGCACTCACATGCATTCGATAAAATGTTTTTTGGTGGTGTAGATTATGAAAACCCATTAACTGGAATAAAATATACAGCTTCAAAAACGCTTGAAAAACACAGAGAAGAAACCTTCCAAGAATATAAAAAACATCATATAGTTAAAGCCGTAGTAGCTCAAGGTGAATTATGGGAAAGTTATGCGCCAGATCTTGTGATCATAGGAAATAACACCAAATACACTATAGACGAATTAAGAAAAAGACATACAGAAGGTAATCTAGATGCTTTATCTGAAATTGCACCTAGTTATGATGGCTTACTCCCTACCGATGAAAGTTTAGAACCTTATTACAGTTTAGCCGAAGAATTGAATATTCCCATTGGTTACCATATGTTTCCAGGAGGACCTCCTGGTGGTGCCTATTTTGCATATCCAAAAACAAGAGCACACCAAGGAAAACCTCTTCAGTTTGAAGAAATATTGTTATCACATCCAAAAATGAAACTTTTTATTGGGCATGCAGGCTGGCCTTATCTAGAGGATATGAAGGCATTAATGTATGCACATCCACAGGTTTATGTAGAGGTAGGCGTTATTGCTTGGGTATTGCCACGTAAAGAATTTCACAATTTTTTAAAAGGATTGATTGATGCTGGAAATGGCAAAAGAATTATGTTCGGGACTGATCAAATGATATGGCCAGGAACCATTACAGAATGTGTCGATGCCATAAATTCTGCTGAATTTTTAACTTTAGAACAAAAGGCTGATATATTTTATAATAATGCTGCAGAATTTTTAGGACTATCTGAAGAAGAAATTAAAAGGCATAAATCAAATTAACCTATTTATAATCAAATACTTATAACTTAAAACGAAAATTGCCTTTCTTAAAAAAATAGCCGAATTTCGTTTAACTATGGCTAATAATAATTAAAACTATGATTAGCTTAACATTACCACCTATTAAAAAAGACAATGGATAGAGGATGGAAGTAAGCAAAAAGAATATTGAGAAAATAGATTATATAATTGACAGGCTTATTCAGTTTGAGAGCAGTGTTAGTTCCAACGACCTACATCGTGACGGATATTATGACGAATATAATGATGACAAAAAGAAAATAGAGCAAGACTTTTCTTTATTGATAATAGCCCTTGATGAATTGGGTATTTTGGATTCGGTATCGACTAAACAAGGAGATTTTATTAATTATACGCCTAAAGTTCTAAAATTTAAAAACACATATGGTAGTTATAAAAACTACTATGAAAAAACCAAAGAACAATCCAATAGTAACGAAACGGAATTACAAAAAGAAAAGAAAAGACAAGAACTAAAAGATAAATTAGATAGAATGAAATTTGAAGAATTAGAGTATAAGTTTACAATAAGGGGTTTAGAAGAAGAATTGAAAATATCTAGTTTGATTAAAAATTATTGGTGGCTTATTTTGTCTGCTATAGGAATTGGTATATCCATAGGAAGATTTCTTCTTTAAATAGAGCCAATTAAAACCAAAAACATAAACCTTAATTTTTCAATATTAAAAACCAAACCAAACTATTGCTCATTAATTTTCTTTGTGTTACTTTAGTTTTATGACAGAAGTTGAGATTGAAAAGGAAAATGCTGCAATTGCAAAAGAGTATAAAGAACTTCTAAAAGTTAGCTATAGAACACTTTCACGCGACGATAAAAAAATGATTCGTTCTGCTTTTGATGTCGCTCTGGATGCTCACAAAAACCAACGTAGAAAATCTGGTGAAGCTTATATCTTTCATCCTCTTGCAGTTGCCAAAATTGTTGCTTCAGAAATTGGTCTGGACGCGACCTCTATTGCTGCTGCCCTACTTCATGATGTTGTAGAAGATAATGACGACTATACACTAGCAGATATTGAGCAAATGTTTGGTGAAACCGTTGCTAGAATTGTTGATGGCCTTACAAAAATTTCCTCATTAAAGAAAGATCTGGACGTCTCTACACAAGCAGAGAATTTCAGAAAAATGTTGTTGACGCTTAATGATGACGTGCGCGTTATCATTATAAAAATTGCAGACAGGCTTCACAATATGCAAACCATGGATGTGATGCGTCCGGATAAACAGGTGAAAATAGCTTCAGAAACACTTTACATTTATGCGCCTTTAGCACATAGAATTGGTCTTTATAACATTAAAACCGAACTGGAAGATCTTGGCTTAAAATATACAGAACCGGAAGTTTACAACGATATTTTACTTAAAATAAAAGAAAGTAAAGAGGAGCAAGATCAATATATAAAAGAGTTTAGTAAAGTTATAAGTAATTCTTTGAATAAGGAAAATCTTGATTACACCATTAAAGGTCGACCTAAATCGATTTTCTCCATTAGAAAAAAAATGCAGAAACAAGGCGTGTCTTTTGACGAAGTTTATGACAAATTTGCCATTAGAATTATTTATAAAGGTGATGTTGAAAACGAAAAGTTTTTGGCATGGAAAATTTATTCTATAGTAACCGATCATTTTAGACCAAATCCTATACGCCTTCGAGATTGGATTTCGTCTCCAAAAACTACAGGTTATGAAGCACTGCACATTACTGTCATGGGACCTAAAGGTCGTTGGGTTGAAGTGCAGATAAGAAGTGAGCGCATGAATGAGATAGCCGAAAAAGGATATGCAGCACACTACAAATATAAAAATGTAGACGAAAAAGAAGATACTCTAGAAGATTGGATAAACAAGCTACAGGAAGCTCTAGAAAACCCTGAAACCAATGCGGTAGATTTTGTTGAACAGTTTAAGCTCAATCTATATTCAAAGGAAATATTTGTATTTACTCCAAAAGGCGATTTAAAATCTCTACCTAAAGGGGCTACACCTCTGGATTTTTCATTTAGTATCCATACTGAAGTTGGCCTGAAAACCCGTGGTGCCAAGGTAAATGGTAAACTAGTGCCTTTAAGTCAGGAACTTCAAAGTGGTGACCAAGTTGAAATTTTAACATCCGAATCTGCAAAACCAAACCCAAACTGGTTAGACTATGCCACTACAGCTAGAGCCAGAAGTAAAATTAAATCGGTTTTAAAAGAAGATAAAAAGCGAGTAGCCGAAGATGGTAAAGAAATATTGCGTAGAAAGCTAAAGCAGCTTAAGATAACATTAGATGAAAAGTCAATTAATGAGCTGGTCAATTTCTTTAAACTTAAAACAAGTCTGGATTTATTTTATCGTGTTGGAATTGGCTCTATAGACAATAAAATGCTTAAAGATTATGCCTCTTCCAGAAGTAATGCTTTAATGAGTTTTATTAAGAATAAAATTTCTCGCAAGACCAGTGTTTCCAAAGAGGAAATAGAAAAGGAAGAAATTACTTCTAAATACGACTTGTTAGTTTTTGGCAAGGATGAAGAAAAGTTGGATTATAAATTAGCCAGTTGTTGCAATCCTATTCCAGGAGATCCTGTTTTTGGCTTTCTCACGGTTTCTGAAGGTCTAAAAGTGCATAAGATGAATTGCCCAAATGCTGTGAGTCTTCAATCCAATTATGCCTACAGAATCATGCAAGCAAAATGGATAGATTCTTCACAGCAAGAATTTTCTGCCCTAATAAAAATATCTGGTATAGATAATCTAGGATTGGTAAATGAGATCACAAAAGTTATTTCTTCAAATATGCATGTAAACATGAAAAGTTTAAATTTTGATAGTGATGATGGTGTCTTTTCGGGCAAAATAAATCTCGTTGTAAAAAATAATACAATGCTCAAAAAGCTTATAGACAAACTTAAAGCTATTAATGGCATAGATAAAGTAACAAGAGTTTAAAAATAAGTGTAAATTTGCAGAGAAATTATGAGTGTAAAAGCAGATTCAAAACATCAGGAAATTGTAAAGAATGTCTTTACCATGTTTTTGGAAGACAATGGTCATCGAAAAACACCTGAACGCTATGCTATACTTCAAGAAATTTACAATAGCGAAGAACACTTCGATATAGAATCGCTTTATCTAACGATGAAAAATAAAAAGTATCGTGTAAGTAGAGCAACACTTTACAATACTATCGAGTTGCTTTTAGATTGTGGTTTGGTAAGAAA
>DATGBV010000156.1:0-4155 GCA_035312485.1 Flavobacteriaceae bacterium
AAGATTTTATATCACTAAAAAAATTACAATTCCATGATAATATTGAGACGGGAGTGACTATCATAGGTGACATGAATGGTAAAAAAATAGCACCTTTTCTATTACTACCTTTTATTGACTATAGCTTTAAACGATGTTGCGACCATGGAGAAAAAGCATGGATAAATATGGATATTAATATGGAAAATGATCAGTTCAGTATGAAACTGTCAAATGGTATGAAGTATTCTGAGGAGAACGTACCAGCTTTGACCAAAGAGGTTTTTAACAATGTTCAAAAAAGATTATCTTTACTCTATCCCCAAAAACACGAACTGAAAATTAGTCGAGAATCCGAAATGCTGATTGTCATTCTGAAGATTAATACTACTTTGGAATTGGAGATAATCGGGAGTAGTACTTAATAAATAACATTTGTAGCATAAATCATTATATATGGAGAATCGTTACAAAATACAATGTTTAGTGATTGACGACGAGCCACCAGCAAGGGAAATACTCATACGTCATATTGCCAGTTTAGAATCTCTCACACTTGTAGGATCATGCAGTAATGCCGTTGAAGCTATTAGTTTTCTTAACGAACACCCAGTTGACCTTTTGTTTCTTGATATAGAAATGCCGCAATTGCTCGGCACAAATTTTATTCGTACACTTAAAAACCCACCTAAAGTTATTTTTACTACTGCTTATAGGAAATATGCTGTTGAAGGCTTTGAATTAGATGCGGTTGATTATATACTGAAACCAATTTCATTTGAACGATTTCTAAAAGCAATTAACAAAGTCTTGAAAATGGAAATTGGCAACGAACAGACTTTAGAGAAATCTAAAAAAGATCAAATTGAAACGGCCAATTCATTTCTTTATTTCAGAGTTGACCGGAAAATGGTGAAAGTATTTTTCAATGAAATATTGTACATAGAGTCGTTAAAGGATTATATAAAAATTGTAACTGTTTCTAAATCTATTGTTACTAAATATGTACTTTCCACACTAGACGAAATTCTTCCTAGAAATGATTTTTTAAGGGTACATAAATCCTATATTGTAAATATTAGTAAAATTGACAGTTACAATACTGATAGTATTCAGATACTTAAAAACGAGCTGCCTATAGGAAGATTTTATAAACTTGAAGTAAATCGTGTACTGAACGCGTCCTCAGCACCTAGCTGAAATCATGAATCCATTTGAACTACATACAAAAGCATTGGTCATTACACTTTGGCTATTTCAGGCTGCTGTAGTATACTCACAGGAAGGTTATATAAATGGTAAAATAACCAATGGTTCTGAAAATCTGCCTTCAGTTAAATTATCGATAGGGGAAATAAATCTAATTACCAATGAAAATGGTGAGTATAATTTATCCTTAAAACCAGGCACCTATAAAATGACAATTGCACATCCAGATTATGAAATAATTGAACAAGAGTTAAAAATAAGACAAGGAGAAACAAAAACTATTGATTTTATTATGACAGCCATTAATCGGTTAGATGAAGTGGTACTTCTTGGTTCCCTTTCAAATATACCGCGTAGTAATTTGAACACCGCAGTTCCAGTGGATGCATTTTCTGAAAAAGTATTAAACCAAACTGGACAGATAAGTTTAACACAGATGCTTAATTTAGTTGCACCCTCCATAAACATTTCAGGGGAAATGCTTAATGAGCCAGTCACTCTTCGAGGACTTGACCCTGACCATGTTTTGATTTTACTCAATGGCACTCGATACCACAATATGGCTTGGATATATGGTGGTGGTTTAAAAGGACAACTTGGTCGCGGCTCTGTAGGTAACGATTTGAATTCCATACCTCCTTCAAGTGTAGAAAAAATAGAAGTACTTCATGATGGTGCTTCAGCCCAATATGGATCTGATGCTATAGCTGGGGTTATCAATATTATTTTAAAAGAATCGACAGATAGAACTACAGCCCATGTACAACAAGGACAATTTTATAAAGGAGATGGAGAGAAATTTGCATTTGGTGTTAATCATGGCATTTCCTTAAGCAAAAAGGGGCACAAGGGATTTCTTAATCTATCTGCAGATTTTCGCCATCAAGCTCCAACCCATCGTGGAGGGCAATATGATGGTACTGTCTATTATCCAATTCCTGATAATTTAGAGCAGGATGAAAAGGATGCGATTTTATTGGCAGACAATCAAAAAGTAGAAGAAAGGAACTTTAATCGAAAAAATACGGTGGACCAGGTGGGTAATTCAAAATTTGTTGTTTCCGGACTAATGATTAATGGAGCATATCCTGTAAACAACAATCTGGAAATATTTTGGACTTCTGCATTTAATCAAAAGAAAGTTTATAGAGAACAGGCTTACAGGTTTCCGAAGAATACGAGACAAGTGAATCTTGAGTTATACCCTGATGGCTTTCTACCCTTGAGCAAGTCTACAACCACAGATATTACATTGATTACGGGTTTGAGAGGTAGTTTAAATAATAATTGGTATTGGGATCTTACAGGCAGTTTTGGTGGTAACACACTTCGCAGTGAAGTGTCTAATTCAAATAATGCATCCCAATCGATTCTAGGTAAAGATGCACCAACTAACTTTTACAATGGCAAAAATATATATGAACAATTTACAAACAATTTAAATTTTTCAAAAAAATTTGATGGTTTACCTAAATCGATTAATCTGTTTAACTTTTGTACAGGTATTGAGTGGAGATTTGAACGTTATTATGAAAAACCAGGAGAAGAAGCATCCTGGAAAAACTATGATGACACCTACAGAAAACAACCTGGTACTGGAGGCATAAGTCTTTACGATGCAATTCAAAAAAGCCGAAATAATTCGGGGATTTATATTGACCTCGAAACAGAATTACATAATCGCTTTCTTATAAACCTAACTGGTCGTTATGAGTATTATAGTGATTATGGTGGGAACCTAGCGGGTAAATTAGCATCTAGATACAAGCTTTCAAAAAATTTGACTTTGAGGGCTTCTGTTAGCAATGGATTTCGAGCTCCAAGCTTGCAACAAAGATATATTACATCTGTGTCTGAAACACGTCGAAATATAGGTGGAGAACTTTTTATTTCCACTAGGGGTATTTTTCCTAATGACCATCCAGTAGTAAAAGCACTTGGAGTACCCTCCTTAATGGCAGAAAAGTCAATTAATTTAAGTAGTGGATTCACATTTAAAATTACCAAAAATGTGAGCCTAACTACCGATTTATACTGGTTGCAGCTTAATGACCGCATTGTTTTAAGTGGTATGTTTTCAAGAAACAATAATCCAACTCTTGAAGATATTTTAAACCAGTATCCGGAATTTAATCAGGTAGAGCAAGTGGCCTTTTTTGCCAACGCCATCAATACAAGGACGAAAGGTGTAGATATGGTACTTCAAGGGAGTTGGGCGTGGAATACATCAAGACTAGGTTTTATTCTGGCTGCAAATTTTACACAAACACACCTTTATGGAAATATTAAAGTTGCTGATAACCTTCCCAATAATTCACTTAATACAAGTGCATTATTAAATACAGAAGAAAAAGTAAAAATTGAAAAAGGACAGCCAAATAGTAAAATGATTTTGACTGTAAATTATAATATTGGAAATATTGGATTTGTGATTACAAATACCCGATTTGGTGAAACCTCTATTGCACCAGTGGTTGATGCAAATAATTCGATTTTTTTGTCTGAAACATTTTCTCCTAAAATTATCACTGATGTTAGCATCAATTATAAAATAAAAAGTTTTGTAACATTAAATGTTGGAGTCAATAATCTTCTTAATGTATATCCAGATAAAATCAAAAATTATGAAAACACAGCGGAGGGTATTCGAATTTACAGCCCAGATGGAGCTCCATATGGATTTAATGGAGGTTATTATTTTATTAATACAAAATTCAGCTTTTGATTCTTCTATCAGATAATAACTTTTTAGCTTTTGAATTTAGACAAAACCTTTAAATATCTACTGATAATCAATGGTTTAAAATCTATTTAAGTGTTACCTCAAGTAGCTAGCCAAAGTAAACCTGTGTACACTTGTGTACGTTTCTTTATATGTAAATGCTTGTTTAAATAAATCATGACGTATTCGTAGAACCTGTTCATAACATTTATATCAACCTATTTATTCATTAATATTTGTACCTT
>DATGBV010000157.1:0-8500 GCA_035312485.1 Flavobacteriaceae bacterium
GTTGTACTCAATTTAAAAAAGCGAAAAATATCGCTTTTTTTAGTCCGATAAGGCGTTATCAGGTGTTTAAATACCTTTCATTTTAATAAATCGTTTTCTAATTTTACTATCTTGTTGTTATTTTAAAAATGTACTACAATAAAACCTATAAAATTGTTATAATAGCAATAACCCTTATTTTATCAGTGTCTGTATTTGCACATCCAACCGGAAATATGATAACCGTTGGAAAACATGTGCTTTGGTCTTATATTAACCCAATTGATGATTCTGAACATCACGCATGTGTTATGATTTGGAGTGAAGGTTCAGAACCTGAAGTACTCATGACATCTGTATATGCTGCCAGCGACTTTATGTTGTATACCAATCAAAAGGATATTTATATTATTGAACGAAGGCATTTGCAGGCTTCCCAACAATTTGAAATAAGGATTTTAAAAACCGCTATTGGTAAAGAGCCTAAAGTGATTTGGGATTGGATGGAAGACAAATGGCGCATTGGAGAAGGTGGTTTTTTTATGGTTTCAGATCATCAGATTGTTTTTGCAAGGTACCCAAATATTTACTGTATGGATAAAGGCAAAGTGCCTACACCATATTTTGAGTTTCACAAACCCATTAGTGGTATGAGATTTTTGGCAAACAATCAAATGTTATTACTTGGCAACAACTCTTGTTGGTTGGTACAGCAAGACGGAAAAATCATTAATCAATGGGATGATTTGATAGACGAGACTGTGAAAAATGCGCCTTTAAACCGAAACCGGATATTTGATGTAGATTACCATAACGAAGAATTACTTCTTGCATATTGGGGAAAACGAAGCTTTGAAATTATTGACAAGTTTGGACACCGAAAAACCTTGCTACAACAACAAGAACCGTTTACACCTCATTGGGTTGCTTTTTTTGGAGAGGAAAAATTGTTGTTTTCATCTAAACTTGTCTTTAACGGAGAGACGCCAAAACCTAACCTAATAAAAGTTAAGCTAGATGGAAATACCGCTAAAGTTTGGTAATTATATAAAATGATGTCAGAAAACAATAATATGACTTCGGCTGAATCTTTATGGAATGATTTTTTGAAAGAAAATCCTAATAATACAATCAAGCAACAACCCATTTCTTATTATTTCTGCGATAATGAAAAAGACGCCAACGATTGTGCAGAGTTAGTAGTTAAAGGTATTAAGCAAGCCACTGCAACTTCACTTTGGTGGTATAATAAACATAAAGAGCCTTTACCAAAAGTAGGTGACCAGCATATTGTTACAGATTGGCACGGACATGCAAAAGCAATAATTGAAATAACACAAGTAACACCAAAACCTTATAATGAAATAACTGCAGAATTTGCAGAAATAGAAGGTGAAGGCGATAAATCTTTAGACTATTGGAAACACGTTCATAAAGCGTACTATAAAAGAGAAATGGAGCCTTATGGACAAAAGTTCAATGAAAATATGATTATTATTTGTGAATATTTTAAAACTATTTATAGAAAATAAGGGTATTAACTTTCTTTTCCTTTAGTAATTAAATTGACAACCACAAAAGTAATTAAAGAAGGTAAAACCCATCCTAAATTATGCTCTGCCAATGGGATTATATTTACAATGTTTACTAATTGTTCTGGTGGAATTAAAAAGCTTAAAAAATCTGGAATGCTAAACATAAAGGCCACCAAAACAACAGCTCTAAACACCGTTTTGCTTGCCAATCTGTCTGGAAGTATATTTAGCAAAATTAATACTATAGTCAAAGGATAAATAAACATAAGTGCCGGAAGTGCAACATCTATGATATATTTTACATTCATTTGTCCAACTAGAACTCCAATTATAGAACAGACAATTGCTGTTGTTAAATAAGCATGCCTGGATTTTTTAAAAAGCCCTTGGAAAAAATCGGCAGTTCCAACAATTATTCCAACGGCTGTTGTAAAACAAGCCAATGAAACCAAAATGCTCAAAAATATACTTCCAATATTTCCCAATGTTTTTAAAGCCAAGCCAGATAATAATTCTGTTCTTGAAATATCTTCAGGAAATTGACTGTTATACATACTCCCAACAGCTATAAGACCAGCATAAATTATAAAAAGTCCAGACATAGCTATGAGCCCAGATTTGGCAATCATGCTTTTCTTCTCTTTAAAAGACATCTCTTTTTTAAAATTTATAACCGAAATCACCAAAATACCTCCTGTAAGTAATCCTGCAATGGCGTCATAAGTTTGGTATCCTTCGAGTAGCCCACTAATTATTGGTGTGTCAAAATTTGAAGCCTTAATTTGAGCTGGTGAAGAAAATAACCCAATCAAAATAATGGCAAACAAAATAATAACTATTATCGGTGTTAGGTACTTTCCTATAATATCCAATACGTTGTTCCTGTTCATAACAAATACAAAAGCCAAAGCAAAATAAATAGTACTGGTTAACAAAGAACTTGTTCCAAAAAACGATGAAATAGCCATTTCGTGTGTAACAGCTGCAGTTCTTGGGCAAGGCAAAGCAACGGCAATGGTATAAACACAAAGGCAAAAAATAAGACTAAATATTGGTGAAACTTTATTGCCAAAATCCAACATTGTGCCTTGCAATTTTGCATGTCCGAATAATGCCAATAAAGGAATAATAGTTGCAGATGTTATAAATCCAAGTGTTACCAACCACCAATCTGGTCCTGAATTAAAGCCTAATAAAGGTGGTAAAATTAAATTTCCTGCTCCAAAAAAAGCAGCAAAGATGGCAAACCCAAAAACAAAGGTTTCTTTTGTGTTTTTCATTGGTTGGCTATAGAATGCGAAAGATAATCTAAAAATAATTTACAAACAATTTAGAAAAACAGATGGCATGATTCTATTGAATCGCATTTAAATTGAAGTATTTTTCTTACTAATATTTGCATTTCATCGAATTTATACTACGTTTTGTCTATTATTTTATTTTTTTTTCTACATTTATTAAGTCTCAAAACAATTAACCATGAAAAAAAATACTTCTAAAACAGCTTTACTGCCTTCTTTGTATTGCAATGTGTTTGGTCACAATTACGAAGTGACTAAAAAAGTTACTTATCATGTAAAAGAATATACTTGCAAACATTGCAAAAAAGAATTGACCACAAATGGCAACGGACACCTTACTGAACTTACTCCAAAATTCAGAGAGATAAATTCAATTTTAGAATACATTCACAACCGAAGAATGTTACGATTAAGTAATCAAAGAAGTTTAAATAATCAAACGGCTTTTGCCAAACCAGATTTACAGATTTCTGCCTAAAACATTATTAGAAGCTTTTCCAGCCTTGTGCTTTGAGAGGGATTTTTGTTTCTGCTCTGGTTACTAAATTCTTGCCTTCTGCTTTTTCTTTCATATAGCCAATAACCGTAAAATTTGGATTTGCTTTTATTTTTGGATAATCTTCTTGAGACACCGTCATAAGCAATTCATAATCCTCTCCTCCATTTAACGCTATCGTAGTACTATCTATATTAAATTCCTCACAAGTAGAAATAACCTGTGGATCTAATGGGATTTTATTTTCAAATAGATCACAGCCAACTTCGCTCTGTTTGCACAAGTGCATAATTTCTGAAGAGAGGCCATCACTAATATCAATCATTGAGGTTGGTTTTACATTCAGATCTTTCAATAATTTTATAATATCCTTTCTTGCTTCAGGCTTTAATTGACGCTCTATAATATACGTGTATTGGTCTAAATCTGGTTGATTGTTAGGGTTTACCTTAAAGACTTCCTTTTCACGCTCCAAAACTTGCAAGCCCATATAAGCTCCTCCCAAATCTCCTGTTACAACCAATAAATCATTTGGTTTTGCTCCATTTCTATAAACCTCATCATTATCTGCTATTTCTCCAATTGCAGTGACAGAAATTATTAATCCGGTGGTTGACGAAGTAGTGTCACCTCCAACAACATCCACATTGTAAATTTTAGCAGCAGTCTCAATACCTGCATATAATTCTTCTAAAGCTTCTAGTGGAAACCGATTAGAAACAGCAATAGAAATTGTGACTTGTGTTGCACTAGCATTCATTGCGTATACGTCAGAAAGGTTAACAATCACTGACTTGTAACCTAAATGCTTTAACGGCATATAGCTTAAATCAAAATGAATGTTTTCAATAAGCAAATCTGTTGTCACAACAATTTTCTTATTCTTAAACTTTAAAACAGCAGCATCATCTCCAATGCCCTTTATTGTTGATTTATGATTTGTTATAAAATTTTTAGTTAAATGATCTATAAGACCAAACTCTCCTAAATCACTTAACTGTGTCTTCTGTTGATTTTTATCTTCTATCATGCTGCAAAAATAAGAACCTAATCAATATTTAGCCATATTATGAGCACTAACTTTTAACATATTAAAAGATAAAATGCTCATATATTAAATAATAATCTATTAGTTTTGTTTAAAAGGATTTAAGATAAAATGAAAATATATTGTAATTTGAGTTACAATATGTTTTTAATGTAATTCGTTTTATATTAATTATTTGCCCTGATACATTAAAATTGCTAAGAATGAAAAAGATAATACCTAACCTTAAGTTATTAAGAATTTTGTTGCTTGGAAGTTTTTTAACCCTGGCTTTCCAAAGTTGTGATAATGAACCTGTAGACCCAATTGTAATTATTGATACTGATAATGATGGTGTAGAAGACTCACAAGATAACTGTCCGTTAAATTCCAATCCAGATCAAGCGGACGATGATAATGATGGCATTGGGAACTCATGTGACAATGATGGAGATAATGATGGAGTTGCAGACGACAATGATAATTGCCCTTTGGTTTCAAATCCAGATCAAAGCGATGAAGATAATGATGGTATTGGTAATAGTTGTGACGAAGATTACACATCTCCATTTGAGCCATTAGCCTATTGTGAAAATGGTTTTGCCGATATTTATCCTTGTCAGGGTTATGATTTGATGTCACACATACCTTTAAGTGTTTTTAACACTCAATCTGGAAGCGATATTTGGGGTTGGGTTGATATAGAAACAGGAAAAGAATATGCCATAATGGGAGTTTTTAATGGTACTGTATTTGTGGACGTAAGTGATCCTACAAATCCTATTTTTCTTGGTGGTTTAAGCACACAAACTTTTGGTAATATTTGGAGAGATATAAAAATATATGAAAATTATGCGTTCATAGTTGCGGATAATGCAGGAGATCATGGAATGCAGATCTTTGATTTAAAGCACTTAAGAGACGTTGCAAATCCACCACAATCATTTACTCCAGATTTACATTATTCTGGATTTGGCAGTGCTCATAATATTTTTGTTAATGAAAATAGTGGATATGCTTATGTGGTTGGAACAGATAGAAATGGTCCTTATCAAGGCAATACAATTATTATAGATATCGAAAATCCGCTCAACCCCATTGAAGCAAGTGTGTTAAACGGATACTCTCATGATGTCCAAGTAGTAATTTACAATGGTCCAGATATAGAACATTTTGGAAAAGAAATCTATTTAGGAAGCAATGAAAATGAAATTGTAATTTTTGATGTTACCAACAAGGCAAATCTAATAGAGCTATCTAGAATTAGCTATAGCAACGTTGGTTATACACATCAAGGTTGGGTTTCAGAAGACATGAATTACTTCATTTTAGGTGATGAGCTAGATGAGATCAATTATGGAAACAATACTAGAACTCTAATTTTTGATCTTTCAGATTTAGACAACCCAATATACTTTTTTGATTACATAGGTCCTACAACTGCAATAGATCATAATGGTTATGTTAAAGGAAACACCTATTATCAAGCAAGTTATACAGCTGGTGTTAGAATGATTGACATTACAGATATTGAAAATTCAAACATTTCAGAGATTGATTTTTTTGACACATATCCAGAAAATGATGTTGCAAATTTTGATGGCGCCTGGAGCGTTTACCCATACCTACCAAGTGGTAATATTCTTGTAAGTGACATTAATCGAGGTCTGTTTGTAATTAGAGCGAGTGATTTATAATTTTTTCAAAACGCATGAAAAGCAAAACACACATATTATTTGTTTGTTTTCTATTCCCATTACAGCTTTTTTTCAATTGTTCAAGCAATGAATCTGAAAATCCAAAATTTGGAAATTCTATTAGTGTCAAAACATTTGGAGGAACTAATAATGAAGGCGCTAACTCTGTAATCAGTACTACTGATGGTGGTTTTGCAGTATTGGGTTATGTTCAAAGTTTAGATGGTGATGTTACGGGAAAGTCTGACAGCAGCTATGATTATTGGGTTCTTAAATTTGACGCCAATGCTAATTTGCAATGGAACAAAGCACTTGGTGGAAGCAACGATGACAGAGGCAGAGAAATAATCCAAACTTCAGATGGAGGATATGCTGTTTTGGGTTTCAGCACAAGTTCAGATTTAGATGTTTCAGAAAATTCAGGAGCTCAAGACTACTGGCTGGCAAAACTGGATTCTTCAGGAAGTATAATTTGGGAAAAATCATTGGGCTTCTCTGGTAATGATTCTGGAATATCTTTATTACAAACCAATGACAATGGCTATTTATTAATGGGCATTTTAGATGTAACTGCTTCTGGAGGTGAAGGAAATTATAACAGATCAAGTCGTCATGCTGGTGGTGACTATTGGGCAATAAAACTAGACTTCAATGGTGTTTTGCTTTGGAGCAGATACTATGGTGGTACATTTACAGACACACCTTATGATGTTATTGAAACTCAAGACGATGGTTTCTTAATTGTAGGCTCTTCAGACAGTAACGATGTTGATATTACTGCAAACAAAGGTTCTTACGATTTTTGGGTAGTTAAAATTTCAAGTACTGGAGATATGATTTGGGAAAAATCTTATGGTGGTTCAGAAATCGATGAAGCACACGCTATAATAGAGTCAGGTGACGGAAACTATCTAATTGTTGGCGACACTAGAAGTACTAATTTGGATGTGTCTCAAAATAATGGAGCTGCTGATCTCTGGCTCATTAAAATAACGCCTTCTGGTGATTTATTATGGGAAAAAACATTTGGGGGAAGTAGTTTTGATGTTGGTCGCTCTATTGTGAAAGCTCAAGGCAACGATTATTTTATAGCTGGAAGCTCAAGAAGCATAGATGGTGATCTCACAGAAAATAAAGGTCAAAATGATGCTTGGATAATAAGAATTGACACAAATTCTGAAATAGATTGGCAACAAACTTTTGGAGGGTCTGAAGTAGATTTTGCCTATAGCATCACTCAACTTAATGATGGAACCATTATTGCTGTTGGAGATTCCAATAGTTCAGATGGTGATGTTTTAGAAAATAAAGGTTTTACAGATGTATTAATTTTACAAATAAAATGAAAAAGGTTATAAAAAATTTATGGTTATTAGGGATTATAGTACTGGTTTCCTGTTCAAATTCTGATGACAGTGGTGATCCTGGAGTTTCACAAGACGTAAGCTTCACGTTCAATTTTACTCATCATTGGGATGGATCTAGCGTTACAAATTCTGATTTTAATGTAATTCAATACACCAATGCCAATGGAGAAGAATTAAGTATTGAAAGGTTGCGCTACTTAATTTCTAAAGTTACATTTCAAAATTCTAATGGAACAACTACTGTTATAGATGGTTATAATTTGATTGATGTAACCAACAACACCAACTTGAGTTATTCTCCAAATATTCAAATTCCTAAAGGCACTTATTCTAATGTGTCGTTTACTTTTGGGTTTGATAACGAAGATAATATTGATGGCGCTTATGCAGATTTGAATACTGCTATCTGGAATGTCCCAGCAATGCTTGGAGGTGGTTATCATTTCATGCAACTTGAAGGTAAATTTATTGATGATATGGCTGCAGAAGTAGGTTATCAATATCATGCTATAAGAGCCGTAAATAATTCTGATCCTAATAATCTGCAATTTCAAGATACTTTTTTCACAGTAGATCTTGGAGGTGTTACCATTGATAATGACATTGCTTTTGAAATTAAAATGAACATTGCAGAGTGGTTTAAAAATCCTATTCAATGGGATTTAAACGAGTTTCATTCAATGCTAATGCCCAATTTTGGTGCTCAAATTATGATGTATAACAACGGTCAGAATGTTTTCAGCTTGGATAGTGTAACACAATGAAATGAAGCATTGGACAGTATCATATATTTTTATCACTCTTCTCATTTGTGCTTCGTGTTCAAATGAAAATGTAGATGAATATGTGAATATCCCAACACCTGCTCCATTGGATATTCCTCAATTTTTTCAAGAAAGTATATTGCCTCCTTTAATACCTGTAGATAATCCTCAAACGGTAGAAGGTGTTGCATTAGGCAAAAAATTGTTTTTCGATCCCATTCTATCTGCCAACAATACTCAAGCATGTGCCGATTGCCATTCACCACAAAATAGTTTTTCAGATCCAGATAAGTTTAGCGATGGTATAGACGGCCTTTTAGGTAATAGGAACTCA
>DATGBV010000158.1:0-13518 GCA_035312485.1 Flavobacteriaceae bacterium
AAAGTAATTTACGCATTTCAGGACAAAGAAGTAATTGATTTAATTGGTAAAATTTGTGATATTGAGTCTTTATATGCAGATGGGTTATTATATGCTGGTGGACTTTCTTTAATGAAAAAAGATAATTTTTTACATCCACATTTAGATAATTCACATGATGCCGAACGTGAGCGTTGGAGAGTCTTAAATTTATTATATTATGTAACTCCAGATTGGCAAAAAGATAATGGAGGTCATTTAGAACTTTGGCCAAATGGGTCTAAAAAAGACCCGATGCTAATTGAGAGTAAATTCAATAGATTAATAGTTATGGCAACTCATGATAGTTCTTGGCATTCTGTAAATAAAGTTTTGGCAAATAATAGTAGATGTTGTATTTCAAACTATTACTTCAGTGATTTTCCTCTAAAAGACACCGATAAATTCCATGTAACTAAATTTAGAGGTCGACCTGAAGACACCTTTACAAACATCATTCTGGATTTTGATGCAAGCTTGCGTATGCTATTAAGAAAACTGTTTAAAAAGGGAATCCGAAAGAATCCTCATATTTATAAAAAGGACAAGTAATTGTTAGACACTTTACAATTGGTACAGTAATTGTATTTTTTAGATGTATGAAATTATTTTATACCATCATATTTGTTTTTATAACATTTGTTCTAACGGCACAAAATGAGTTTCATATTTTTCCAAGTGACCATTCAAAAACTCCTGGAAAATTAACAGGAGATGGTAGTTTACAAAACCCATGGGATTTACAAACAGCTTTAATTCAGAATTCTAATGTAGTAAATGGAGGCGATATCATTTGGCTGCACGAAGGTGTTTATCATGGTCGATTTGTGAGCAATCTACAAAGTAATATAGAAGGCAAACACATTACAGTTTCTTCATTTCCTCATGAGAGGGCAGTTTTGAATGGGAATATAAAATCCAATAGAAATTCGGTTTTAGAAGTAAGAGGGAACAATGTTATTTATAAAGATTTTGAAATAACATGGTTAGGTAATTTTTCAAGAAAACAAACAGAACCAGATTTTCAAAAATCGGATGGCATTAACCATAATAGTGGGATTAACTGCAAGTTTATAAACCTTGTTATTCACAACAATCCTGGTTCAGGTTTTGGAACTTGGAAAAAAACTGGTAACTCAGAAATTAATGGATGCCTGATTTTCAATAATGGTTACTATTCTGCAAAACGTGGTAGTGGAGTTGGTATATATGCCCAGAATTCTAGTGAGCAAAATAGAATGATAAAGAACAACATTATTTTCAATAATTACTATAAAGGTATTGAAGTTTGGTCCGACAATCGTAATGCAAATGAGCAATATGTTAAAAATATAGTATTAGAAAACAATGTAATTTTTAATAGTGCTTTGGTTACTGGTACACCTCGAGACAATTTAATTATTGCCACAAACGACAATAACGGTATCAACATAGCAAAGAACATTAAGGTTACAGATAATATCTTTTATCACAACACCAATTATAAAAATAATCAAATAGATGGCTCACTACCTACGTTAACTCTGGGTTTTAATGGAAATGCTCCTGTTGAAGAAATTATTATAGAAGATAATATTATTTTAGGTAGAAATGACGGAATAAGAATTTTGCATGCAAAGAATCTGACGTTTAAAAACAATATTGTTTACAGCGGATATGTAAGATTTTATAAATCATTTTACAATAATTTCGATCAAAAGACATGGAATTTTTCTGGAAATACCTATTACACAAGAAAGAATAAATCAATAAGAATTCAAGGAAAAGAAGACTTCACTCTAGCCGAATGGCAGAATAAATACAAAATCGATAAAAATAGTCAATGGAAACATGTTTCCAAATTCAACATGAAGAATGTTTTGGATGTAACCCAAAATGAATATAATAAAAACAAGTTTAGGGTAGTACTTTTTGATAAAAATGAAAATGAGGTAACTGTAGATTTTTCAGAATATGGAATATCAAAAGGAATGCCATATACAATAAAGGACGTTGAAAATTACTCAAAAAATCTAAAGTCAGGTATTCTTGGTAATGATAAGAGAATAGTGTTTCCGATGAAATTAAACAAGAACGATAAAAATAAAACCTTTGATAATTTTGGAGTCTATATTATTGAATTTAATGAAGCCGAAAATTCAAAAAAAGTTGGATTTTTAAGTAAGTTTTTTAAATGGTTGTTTTAAGCTTTTCTTTGAACAACTTCATACACCTGATTTTTATCACACTTCAATGTTTTGCTAGGATACTTAAGCAATAAAGCATAGTCATGTGTAGCCATTAAAATAGTGTTGCCATTTTTATTTATTTCTTGCAATACTTCCATAACTTCAATACTGGTTTGAGGGTCAAGATTTCCTGTTGGCTCATCTGCTAGTATAAGTTCTGGATTGTTTAATAAGGCTCTTGCAATAGCAACGCGTTGCTGCTCACCACCAGAAAGCTCATGTGGAAATTTAAAACCTTTGGTTTTCATACCTACTTTAGTTAAAACTTCCTCAATTCTTGTATTCATAGCTTGTTTGTCTTTCCAGCCAGTAGCTTGTAATACAAACAAAAAATTATCATTAACAGTTCTGTCTGTCAGCAATTTAAAATCCTGAAAAACCACACCAAGTTTACGTCTTAAAAAAGGGATTTCACTTTCTTTCAACGTTCTTAAATTATAATCTACAATATGGCCTTCACCTTCAGTAAGTGATAAATCTCCGTAAAGCGTTTTCATAAAACTACTTTTCCCACTTCCAGTTTTCCCAATTAAGTAAACAAAGTCTCCTTTGTTCACTTCTACATTTACGTTAGAAAGAACAAGGCTATTACCTTGGTATATGGAAACGTCTTTTAATTTTAAAACTGGATTTGACATAAAAGGATACGATTTTTTAATTGTTGTAAAAGTATAACTTTTAAAATATTTAATAATTGCTTTTTTGACGTGATTTTTACTTTTAATAACTCGGTTTATAATTATCATAAAATTCTTGCGTTATAGCTTACAGATAAAATTATCTTTGATCAAACAACAAAAAACGAATAGTCAATGGTTAACAAAAACATATTAACCCTTTTAGTCTTGATTGGGTTTTATTATCAAATGTTTGGACAACAAACAGCAGCATATACCAGCGATTTGGTAGATTATCAAAAGGCACTATCACTTTACAATAACCAACAATATCTTGCGGCTCAATCATTGTTTTATCAGGTTAAAAAAACTGCTAAAGAAGAAGTTCTAAAATCAGACTGCACATACCATATTGCAAATTGTGCAGTACGCTTAAACCAACAGAATGCTGATAGATTGGTAGAGGATTTTGTAAAAGATTATCCTACGAGTACCAAAAGAAATACTGCATTTGTAGATGTTGGTGATTACTATTTTGAAAATTCAAAATATGCCTATGCAAGAAAATGGTATGATAAAGTAGATGAAGAGTCTCTGGCAAGAAGCGAGCGTGATAAATTCTATTTTAATAATGGTTATTCTGCTTTTGCCACTAAACAATATAGCGATGCAAAAAAATACTTGAGTCGCGTGGAAAATTCTCAGGAATATGGCTCACAAAGTAAATATTATATAGGCTTTATGGCTTATGAAAGTGACGATTATGATACAGCTAACGAATATTTTGATCAAGTAAGTGACCAAGAAAGATACAGAGAAAAATTATCGTATTACCAAGCTGACCTAAATTTTAAACTCGGCAATTTTGAAAAGGCTATTGCGCTTGCAAAAGAGCAATTACCAACAAGCGATGAATTGGAAGTTTCAGAGCTCAACAAAATAATAGGAGAAAGCTATTTTAATTTGGAGCAATATGCCGAAGCTATCCCATTTTTATCAGAATATAAAGGAAAACGAGGTCGTTGGAACAATACAGATTTCTACCTATTGGGCTATGCTTATTATATGCAAAAAGATTATGAGAAAGCTATTTCGGAATTCAATAAAATAATTGATGGTAATAATGGTGTGGCACAAAATGCCTATTACCATTTAGGAGAAAGCTATGTGAATGTAGACAAAAAGCAACAAGCACTTAACGCTTTTAGAAACGCTTCACAAATGGATTTTGATTTGAAAATCCAGGAAGATGCATGGCTAAACTATGCCAAAATAAGTTATGAGATAGGTAATCCTTATCAATCAGTTCCGCAGGTTCTAACAGGTTATCTAAATAAATATCCAGATACTGGTTATAAAGAGGAAATAGAAACACTTTTAATAGACTCTTATATCACTTCAAAAAATTACAAGGAAGCTATTAAACTTTTGGAAGGTAAGAAGAGTTTCGAAAATAAAGTAGCGTATCAAAAAGTGTCTTTTTACAGAGGTATTGAATTGTATAATGAAGGCAATTATCTTGAAGCTGAAGCTTTTTTTGATAAGTCTTTAAAAGAACCAAGAGTAGATGAATATACAGCAAGAGCAACCTTTTGGAAGGCAGAAACAGATTATAATTTAACCAATTATGATGATGCCCTTGTTGGGTTTAAACAATTTCAGCAATTGTCGCCTTCAGCGTCATTAAAAGAAAATACCAATATTGATTACAACTTGGCGTATACATATTTCAAGCAAAAAAATTACAAGCAATCAACACAGTATTTCAATCAGTTTATTGCCAAATATAAAGACGATAAAGTAAGATTGAATGATGCTTATTTAAGGCTTGGTGATGGTCATTTTGTTTCTAGCGATTATCAAAGTGCAATAAATGCTTATAACGAAGCCATTAAAATAAACGAAATTGAATCAGATTATGCCTTCTTTCAAAAAGCAATAAGTGCTGGATATATTGGTAAATCTTCAACTAAAATTTCAGAATTAGAGCAATTTATATCAGACTACCCAAATTCAAAACTTCGTGATGATGCCATGTATGAGTTAGGTAATTCATATGTAAAAGCTGGCGAAACAACCAAAGCAATCCAAATGTATGACAGATTAAATTCTGAATACAGAATGAGTTCTTTTGTTTCAAAATCTTTATTAAGGCAAGGGCTTGTATATTATAATAATAGCGATAATGAACGTGCCTTAAATAGATTTAAAAAAATAGCTGGAGATTATCCTGGTTCACCAGAAGCTGTTCAAGCAGTTGCTACAGCCAGGCTAATTTATGTTGACATGGGAAGAGTCAATGAATATGCAGCTTGGGTGAGAACTTTAGACTATGTAGAAGTTACAGATGCAGATTTAGACAATACTACTTATGAAGCTGCCGAAAAACAATATCTCGAAAACAATACAGATAGAGCAATTACACAGTTTAATGGTTACTTGAACAATTTCCCAAATGGGATCCATGCGCTACAGTCACATTTTTATTTGGCGCAATTGTATTTCAAAGAAGGCCTAAAACAAAATGCTTCTCCACATTACAAATATGTGGTCGATGCTTCTCAAAGTGAATTTACAGAAGAAGCCTTGTCTAGACTATCACAAATCTATTTAGAAGCGAAGAACTGGATTGATGCGATTCCTGTATTGAAGCGTCTGGAAAGTGAAGCTAATTTTGAGCAGAATATTGTTTTTGCACAATCTAATTTAATGAAAGCCAATTACGAATTGCAAAATTATCAAGAAGCGGTTACCTATGCCGAAAAAGTGCTTGGGCAATCTAAAATTGATAATAGAATAAAAAGTGATGCTAAAGTTATTATAGCACGTTCTGCCATACAAATGGGAGATGAAGAAAAAGCTAAAGCAGCTTTCGAAGAAGTAGAGCGCATTGCTACTGGAGAACAAGCAGCAGAAGCATTGTATTATAATGCGTATTTTAAAAATAAAGAAGGCAATTATGAAGCTTCCAATGCTAAAGTGCAAAAGTTGGCAAAAGATTATTCCAGTTATAAGTATTACAGTGCCAAAGGATTAATCATTATGGCCAAAAATTTTAATGCTTTAAAAGACGCATTTCAAGCCACATATATTCTAGAAAGTGTCATTGAAAATTTTGCCGAGTTTGATGATGTTGTAAATGAAGCCAAAACAGAATTGAGTAAAATTAAAACCGAAGAAGCTAAACGGAATTCATCAATACAAACCGAAGACTAAAAGTATGCAGTTGTCAGTCACAGTTTTCAGCCCAAAAATGAAAGTCAATCAAAAATTAATTTGTCATGTTAAGATGGTCATTGAGCGAAGTCGAAATGCAGTCATAGCATCTAAAAATCAAAATAAAACTATGCGAAAGCAATTAAATATTTTAACAGGTTTTATATGTATTATGTGTTCTTGTTTCATGTTTGCTCAAGAACATGATAATGATACTATCAATACAGATGTTATTAATGTAGTAAAGCCATATACGCCTACAATTTCTGATGCATTTAAAGTGAAGGAATCAGCCACAATAGAAGATGAAGAAACCAGTACAAAAAAGGAAGTAAAATACAACATTTTTTCATTTCCAGTGGCATCTACCTTTACACCTGCAAAGGGCAAGGCAGCAGTAGTTGAAAAGGCTCCACCAGCAAAACTTTATGATAATTATATGACTTTGGGTGCTGGTACTTATACTACGTTTCTTGGTGAATTGTATTTAAACCATGCCATTAATCGTACAGAAAGTGTTGGAGGCTATATTAGCCATCATTCATCAGGAGGAGGTATTGATAATATATTATTGGATGATAATTTTTATAATTCAAAAATAAATGCCAATTACTCAAAAACCTTAAGAGACCTTACTTGGAATTTTGATGCTGGTTTCCAACAACAACGTTACAATTGGTATGGCTTGCCACAACCGTTATTTGATGAAACTACCGCAGACATGATTGACCCCGAACATTCTTTTTATGGTTTTCATTTAGGAAGTGATATATCTTTTAATGATACTTATTTTAATTCAGGAAGTGTATTATTTAGGCATTTTGGTGATAACGAAGGTTCAGGCGAAAACAGGTTCGTTTTAAAATCTAAAGTAGATATTCCAATTAATGGGGAAGAAATCTCAACCAGTATTAAATTTGAATATTTAAAAGGGCATTTTGATAGAAATTATACAACTGAAGACGAATTAAAATATGGCAATTTTCAAGTTGGTTTATCACCAACATATCAAATAAAACAGGATGATTTAACCGTTGATCTAGGTGTGTCTTTTTACTATTTAAATGATACAGAAGTTAGTAGAAACAAGTTTTATATTTATCCTAATTTCACTGCGTCTTACAGATTGGTCAATGATGTTTTAATCGCTTATGGAGGTATTCAAGGAGGGCTTTTACAAAATACATATTATGGTTTTGCTTCAGAGAATCCTTTTGTATCACCAACATTGTTTGTTATGCCAACAGATCAGCAATATGATGCCTTCGTTGGTTTAAAAGGAAAAGTTTCCAATAACATGAGCTATAATTTTAAAGGAAAATACATCGCAGAGCGTAATCGAGCAATGTTTATTAATAATGATATTATATCAGGTCCTGAAAACTATATGTATGGTAATTCTTTTGGAATTGTCTACGATGATGTGGATACCTTTAGTATTGCTGGAGAAATTAATGTAGATGTAAACAGAAATTTTAAATTGGCATTAAAAGCTGAATATTTTAGCTATAATGTAAAAGGCGATAATGAGGCATGGAATTTACCGGACGTAAAAGCATCATTGTTTATGGATTATCAAATAGACGAACACTGGTTTACTGGAGCTAACTTATTTTATGTTGGCGAGAGAAAAGACCAGTTTTTTTATAATGATGTGATGTTTCCATCAACACCTCAAACAGTAATATTGGATAGTTATTTTGATGCCAATGTGCATCTAGGCTATCACATAAACGATAAGATCTCTGTATTTGCTAAGGCTAATAACCTTACAGATAAACAATATGAACGTTGGCAGAACTTCCCAACGCAAGGCATTCAGATATTAGCTGGTGCTACTTTTAAATTTGATTTCTAAAGAAACAGTATAAATGATTAATAGCTGGTAAAAGCGTTACAGATTGTAACACTTTTGTTATTTTGTGCATTTAAACTATTTTTTCTCTTTATTTATCGAATATTGCATTAAATATATAATCTCATATTTGAGGTATTGAGATTTTAATGTATTTTGATGAAAATATCTCTCAATGAAACAACTCTACCTATTTTTTTTAATCGTTCTTACTTTTACCTATTCTAGCGCACAAATCATCAATATCCCAGATGCTAATTTTAAAAATGCACTTGTCAATACTCTTTGTGTTGATACCAATAATGATGGTATACAGGATGATGATGTAGATACAAACAATGATGGAGAAATACAAATAAGTGAGGCAGAAGCTATAACATCCCTGAATGTTTCAGGTAAATCTATTTATTATTTAGATGGAATAGAGTCTTTTATTAATCTTGATACTTTAAACATTCGCTTAAATCGAATTGAGACTTTAGATATTTCAAATTTGATAGGTTTAAAGTCTTTATTTTGTGAGAGAAATTACCTTTCATCTTTGGATGTTTCATTTTTATCGAATCTTGAAACCTTAAATTGTTATCAAAACCAGTTAACAAGTATAAATTTAAATAGCACAAATAGCCTTCTTTATTTAGATTTAGGAGGAAACCCAGATTTAAGTATAAACTCTTTTTTACAGTCGAATATGGTCAATTTGACTAATCTTAAAACTCTAAAATGTTCTTCAAGTGGTTTAACCAATTTGGATTTTAGCATATTAATAAATCTTGAAGAGCTAGATTTATATAATAACTTATTAACAACATTAGATGTATCAAACTTAACAAAACTTAAAGTATTAACTTGCCAGAATAATCAATTAACAAGTCTAAATGTCAGTAATTTAGTAGATTTAGAAAATTTAACTTGTAGTCAAAATTTAATATACGATTTAGATATTGGCGAACTAACCAAAATTACTCGGTTAATTTGCAATAATAACGAATTAACTGATTTAAATATTAGCTCATTAATTAATCTTGACTTTTTAAATATTGATGATAATAAGTTGGTAAACTTAAACATAGAAAATTTAAGTAATCTCAAAACTCTTTTGTGTAATAACAATCTTCTGTCTAGCCTTAATGTAGAGAATTTAAATAAGCTTCAAACTTTTAAATGTTCTTTTAACAATCTCGTTAGTCTTGATATTTCAGGCTTGCAAGAAATTCAAGCTTTATATTGTAACGATAATGAACTATCATCTTTGATTGTTGGGACCTCAATAACACTTATTAGATGTTATAATAATAAATTATCTAGTTTAGATTTAACAAACGCATTTATTTTGGATCATTTAGAATGTAATAATAATGAGTTATCAACTTTATTCATTAAAAATGGAACAAATGAAACTACTTTCAACGATACACAAATTACAATTGATTTTGAAAACAATCCTAATTTACAATACATCTGTGCGGACGAATTTGAAATTGGAACTGTTCAAAGCTTAATTGATAACTATGGCTATAGTAGTTGCGAAGTTAACTCATATTGCACATTTACCCCTGCTGGAGAGTCATTTACAATACAAGGAACAAATAATATAAATCAAAACGGTGGAAATTGTGATGTTGCCATTCCTTTTTACAATAATGTTAAATATGTTGTTAATAGTACAAACATAAATGGTCAATTTATTTCTAATAGTTCTGGTAATTATAAAACATCTGTTACAGAAGGAGATTACATTTTAACCCCTCTTTTAGAAAATCCTAGCTACTTTACAATATCCCCTTCATCCATTACAGTAAGTTTCCCTGAAGACGGGAACGCGTATGTTCAAGATTTTTGTATAACTCCCAATGGTGAACACAACGATTTAGATGTATCAATAATCCCCACTAACACCGCTCGTCCAGGGTTTGATAGTAATTATAAAGTTATTTATAAAAATAAAGGATCAATAACACTATCAGGGACTCTACAGCTTGATTTTAATGATGACCTTATGGATTTTGTTTCTTCAACACCCAATATTCACTCGCAAAACACAGGAGGTTTGACATGGAATTTCACGGATTTGTTGCCTTTTGAAAGCAAGGTTGTTGAATTCACAATGAACCTTAAAACACCTACAGACCCTAGTTTTCCATTAAACGGAGGTGATTTATTGATTTTTACAGCAACTGTAAGTCCAACCTCTGCAGATGAAATACCAGAAGATAATGTATTTGTACTGAATCAAACGGTTGTAAACTCTCTTGATCCAAATGATAAAACCTGTTTGGAAGGCAATGCAATCACAGAAGATTTAATAGGAGAGTATGTACATTATTTAATACGTTGTGAAAATACTGGAAGTGCAGAAGCAGTTAATATTGTTATCAAGGATGTGATTGATACTACTAAATTTGATTTATCTACGTTGTTTATTTCTGATTCAAGTCATAGTATGGAAACAAGAATTAATGATGATGTTGTAGAGTTTATTTTTGAAGATATTAATTTGCCTTTTGACGATGCTAATAATGATGCTTACGTGGCTTTTAAAATTAAAACATTAGCAACTCTAATGGTAGGTGACACGTTTGAAAATGATGCAGAAATCTATTTTGATTACAATGCACCTATTATGACGAACAATTATTCTACGTCCATTGAAAACAGTTTGGGCATTCATGATCTAAATAAGCAGAATGTAAAGGTATATCCAAACCCTGTAAAAGATAAGTTTTTTTTAGACACGCAAGAAAATATTAAATACATAATTATTTACGATGTTAATGGCAGGCTATTAAGTCAAAGCACTTTTATAGGAGATTATACAAAAAAAGATATTGATGTCAGCCAATTGTCAAATGGAATTTATTTTTTAAGATTAAAATCAGATATAGACAAATACACTCTTAAAATCATAAAAAAATAATTCATTTTATTTAAGGATGATAATTAAAAGCATTCTAATTAAGAATGCTTTTGTTATTTTTATCCAAAACAAAACTAACCATGAAATATTTAGGTTCTCTATTATTAATTGTTTTTTTAGTGTCATGTCAAAAAAAGCAAAAGGTTGACACTATTGTGATTAATGCCAATGTTTATACAGTAAATGACAACTTTGATAAAGTTGAATCTTTCGCCATTAAAGATGGAAAATTTGTTGATGTCGGAAATTCTCTAGACATTCAAAATACATTTGAAGCAGACACCATTATAGATGCTCAAGGGCAAACCATTATACCTGGATTAATAGATGCACACTGTCATTTTTACGGTTTGGGTTTAGATCAAAAATCGGTAAACCTTGTAGGAACAAAAAATTTCGATGAAGTTGTACAGCGTATTATAGATTTTCAGAATGAAAATAATTTAAAATATATAAAAGGCTTTGGCTGGGATCAAAACGATTGGGAAGAAAAAGAATTTCCTAACAATAAACTTTTAAATGCTTTATTTCCAGATACACCAATTAGTTTATCTCGTATAGATGGTCATGCCGTTTTATGTAATCAAGCTGCTTTAGATTTAGGAAGCGTAACAACAGAAAGCAAAATTGAAGGTGGAGAAGTAGTTGTTAAAAATGGTGAGTTAACAGGTATTTTGGTTGATAATGCTGAAAATTTAGTAATGAACTTTTGGCCAAAAATTAGTCGTGATGATACAGTAGAAGCCTTATTGACTGCACAAAAAATTTGTACTGATTTAGGTTTAACAACAGTAGATGATGCTGGATTAAATAGAGAAGCTATTGAAATTATTGATAGTTTACAACAAACAGGTGATTTAAAAATCCGTGTGTATGCCATGGTTTCTGCTTCAAAGGGAAATTTAGATTATTATTTGAATAAAGGGATTATCAAAACCGATAGATTAAATGTGCGTTCATTTAAATTTTACGCAGATGGAGCGTTGGGTTCAAGAGGAGCTTTATTAAAAAAACCTTACAGTGATAGTCCAAATACATTTGGATTGCCTGTAACATCACTTGAAGACCTTGAATCTAATGCAAAGCGCATTGCAAGTTCAGAATACCAAATGAATACTCATGCTATTGGAGATTCCGCAAATCATATAGTGTTACAAACCTATAAAAAGGTGTTACAAGGAAAACCGGACAGACGTTGGAGAATAGAACACGCTCAAGTGGTTTCTCCTGAAGATTTTCAATATTTTGATGATATTATTCCATCAGTACAACCAACACATGCAACAAGCGATATGTATTGGGCTGAAGACAGAATTGGTCCAGAACGTATTAAAGGTGCTTATGCATTTAAAGACCTTTTAGAAGTAAATGGTACAGTCGCTTTAGGCACCGATTTTCCTGTAGAACATGTGAGTCCGTTTTATACGTTTTATGCTGCAGTGGCAAGAAAAGACCTTGAAGGCTATCCAGATTTAGGGTATCAAATAGAAAATGCATTGACTAGAGAAGAAGCTTTAAAAGGCATGACTATTTGGGCGGCCTATTCTAATTTTGAAGAATATGAAAAAGGAAGTATAGAAGCTGGTAAATTTGCCGATTTTATCATTCTTAATGAAGACATTATGGAGGCTAAAGAAGTTGATCTTCCATATATAGAAGTGATTAATACCTTTATTAATGGAGAAGTGCAATAATTTTTACTTTGTCATCCTGAACTTGATTCAGGATCTCATCAAAACGAATTAATATCTGGCAAAAGATTGTCTTAAAAGTAAATTACCATGTCATATTGAGCCAGTCAAACATATATCAACTTGCGGATACTCAACAATAGGTTTCGACAAGCTCAACCTGACAAATGAATGTTAAAGACTTTTAAGACAGTCTTTTGTTATTTTTGCCAAATAATCAAAATGCTCACCTTCAAGAATAAGTTCGCATTGTAAACCAACGGTTTCGCAAGCTAATTTTAAGTTATCAAAATCAATATACATCCAAGGAAAAGATTCACTTTCACCTTTATAACTTATGTGATACTCTAACTCGCCATAATAATTGGCATTAGCATCCATCCAATAACCTCCATCATCATCTTCATACATGTATTTAATATCTGAAGAGTCGATTAAAATTTGGCCATTCGGATTTAATAAGGATTTTAAATGCTGTAAAACTTTTGGTGTTTCTTTCAAACTCTTAAAAAATCCAGAGCCATTCATCAGCATTAAAATAGTATCAAAAGTTTCAGTTTCATGTATTATATCAAGTACATGAACATTTTTCAACCTTCTTTTTTTACAAACTTCAATAGCACCTTTTGAAATATCAATAGACTTAACTTCTAACCCTTTTTTCATTAGATGTAGACTGTGATTTCCTGCACCACAACCAACATCCAGAACTTTTCCTTTAGAAAGTTGAAGCGCTTCTTGTTCCAGTAAAGGCATTTCAGAAAAGCTTCGAAATAAATAGGGAAGAGGTAAGATATCTTCATCAGAAATACTTGTAGAAGTAATAATATCTTCAACAGAGGTCATTGAGCCTGTCGAAATGCCGTTTTGATAATCTAACAAAGCTTTTCCAAAAAGGTCTTTCATAAAATGTTATATCAGTTCGAGTGATTTCGATTTATCGAAATTGTATCGAGAACTTTAGTTATTTTTACAC
>DATGBV010000159.1:0-3795 GCA_035312485.1 Flavobacteriaceae bacterium
TGGATGCCAAAATGCTTTTCTGCATCCTCTTCGTTTCCTAAAATGATATCACAATAGGATGTAAGCGCTGTCATGATGGCTTCTCTATCTCCTCCATAATTCCATAGTTTGGCACGATAGTTCAAATCCGTGGATATTGTAATGCCTTTTGCACTTGCTGCTTTTACTGCTTCCAGACAAACATCGGCTGCGCCCTGTGAAATGGCTGGAGTAATACCTGTCCAATGAAACCATTCCACACCTTCAAAGACATCATCCCAATCGATCATGCCAGATTCTATTTCTGAAATGGCTGAATGGGCTCTATCATAAACTACTTTTGAACCTCTTGAAACTGCTCCTGTCTCTAAAAAATAAATGCCCAAACGGTCTCCTCCCCAAACAATCTTATCGACGCCAACTCCTCGTTTGCGCATTTCCATCATGGCACATTCGCCTATATCATTCTTTGGCAAACGTGTTACAAAATCAACAGGGACACCATAATTGGCCAAGGACACTGCTACATTGGACTCACCGCCTCCGTAAACAACATCAAACCTGTTGGCCTGTGAAAACCTTAAAAAACCTTCTGGAGCCAACCGTAGCATGATCTCCCCAAATGTTACTACTTTTTTCATTATTAAAATAATTTGTTCTTAAAAATTAAAATATTCTTTGGCATTATAATAACTTATATTTGAAACCATTTTACCAATCCAATCCATATCATTTGGCAATTCTCCTCTTTTAATTTCATCTCCTAAAAGGTTACAAAGAACACGTCTAAAATATTCATGTCTTGGGAATGATAAAAAGCTTCGAGAGTCTGTAAGCATTCCTATAAAGCAACTTATAAGACCCATGTTTGATAGTGCATTTAATTGCTTAATTATGCCATCCTTCTGATCCAAAAACCACCAACCAGACCCAAACTGGACTTTGCCCTTTACACTTCCGTCATTAAAATTCCCTATCATGGTGGCCATTACTTCATTATCTGCTGGATTGAGATTATAAATTATAGTCTTTGCTAATTTATCTTTACCATCTAATGCATTTAAAAATCCTGATAGCTTTTGAGCTTGAGAAAAATCTCCAATAGAATCCCATCCTGTATCTGAACCTAAAATGCGGTGCATGCGAGCATTGTTATCTCTTAAAGCTCCTAAATGAAATTGTTGTACCCATCCAAACTCATGATACGTTTCACTTAAGAATACTAAAATAGCACTTTGAAATTTTAAAGCTTCTTCTTTAGTGATGTTTTTGTTTTCTCTTTTCTTTTTGAATATTGAATTTATCTCCTTTTCAGTAAAGTCTTCAAAATAAATTTGATCTAAACCGTGGTCACATAGTTTACATCCATTCGCATCAAAAAACTCTATACGTTTTCTTAAAGCATCACATAAGTTGGTATAGTTTTGTATTTCTATTCCAGTAGCTTCTTCTAAATTATTTACATAGTTATTATAGCCTTCTTTAGAAATTAGAATAAATTTATCAGGTCTGAAAGCGGTACTCACCTTCACCTTATAATCACTTTTTGCTAGTTGCTGGTGATATAACAGAGAGTCTGTTGGATCTTCAGTTGTACAAACAACTTCAGCGTTCATTTTTTCAAGCAATTGTCTACAACTGTAATCTTTTGAATTTAATTTTTCTTTTGTTTCTTCGTAAATTTTATCGGCCGATTTTTCGTTTAAAAATTCATAAATATCAAAATATCTTGCTAGCTCTAAATGCGTCCAATGATACAACGGATTGCGCATGGTATGAGGTACAGTTTTTGCCCAATTCAGAAACTTGTCTTTATCTGAAGCATCGCCTGTTATAAACTTTTCATTGACACCCATGGTTCTCATTGCACGCCATTTGTAATGATCTCCATTTATCCAAACATTAGTGATATTTTCAAAAATTTTATCTTCAGCTATTTGTTGTGGTGGTAAATGGTTGTGATAATCTATGATTGGTAAATTTTTAGAATAATTATGATACAATTCTTCAGCATACTTATTCTCTAGTAAAAAATTATCATGTATAAATGCTTTACTCATCATCTATTTAGGTTATTAATCTTCATTAGAAGGCTTTCCAATTGTTGCTAGGATACCACCATCAACATATAAAATATGTCCATTAACAAAGTCACTTGCTTTTGAAGATAAAAAAATTGCTGCTCCAGCTAAATCGTTTGGATCCCCCCATTTAGCTGCAGGTGTTCTATTAATTATAAAATCGTTAAAAGGATGGCCATCTATTCTAATAGGTGCAGTTTGTGAAGTGGCAAAATATCCAGGGCCTATACCATTCACTTGTATGTTATATTTTGCCCATTCTGTTGCCATATTTTGAGTCAGCATTTTTAAACCTCCTTTTGCTGCAGCATAAGCTCCTACACTGTTTCTTCCTAACTCACTCATCATAGAACAAATATTAATAATCTTTCCTTTCTTTCTTGAAATCATTCCTTTTACAACGTGTTTGGAAACAATAAACGGACTTACCAAATCTATATCTATGACTTGTTTAAAATCTTCAACTTTCATATCCAGCAATGGAGTACGTTTTATAATTCCAGCATTGTTTATTAAAATATCAATGCTCCCAACTTCAGCCTCAATTTTTGCAATAGCATCTTCAACTTCTTTCTCAATGGCAACATTAAATTTATATCCTAGGGCATTAATTCCCTCTTTTTGGTATTCTATAATAGCATCATCTATTTTTTCTTGTGAGGAATTCCCATTCACAATAATTGTTGCTCCAGCTAACCCTAGACCTCTAGCCATTGACATACCCAAACCGTGTGTGCTTCCTGTAACAAGAGCTATTTTACCTTTAACATTAAATAATTCAGTGCTCATCTGTTATCTCAAATCTGATATTTTAGCTACGTCCATATCTCCATAATCCAAATTTTCACCTGCCATTCCCCAAATAAATGTATAACTCGAAGTTCCGGAACCACAATGAATTGACCATGGCGGTGAAATAACAGCTTGATGATTACCCATCCAAATGTGACGCGTTTCCTGTGGCTGCCCCATAAAATGACAAACAGCTTGATCTTCAGGAATATCCAAATAAAAATAAACCTCCATTCTTCGATCATGAACATGAGCTGGCATTGTATTCCAAACACTTCCTGCTTTTAGTTCAGTCATTCCCATTTGAAGTTGACATGTAGTGACAATTCCTCCAATAATCATCTGGTTTACTGTTCTGTGATTAGAAGTTTCTAAAGAACCTAACTCAATTTTATTGGCTTGCTCTTTACTTACCTTTTTTGTAGGATACGTCTTGTGAGCTGGAGCAGAATTTATATAAAATTTGGCCGGATCATTAGAATCGTCACTTTTAAAAACAACCTCTTGAACTCCTTTACCAATATATAAGGCATCCTTAAGTGATAGTTCATATTCTTCTCCGTTAACCAATACTGTTCCGTCACCTCCTACATTGATAATTCCAAGTTCTCTTCTCTCTAAAAAGTACTCTGCCTTTAATGGCTCGATAGTTTCAAGATGCAAAGGTTTTAATGGTACAGCAGACCCAGCAATATATCTATCATAATGCGAATAGGTTAAATTTATTTTACCAACTTCCATTAAGTCTTCAATAAGAAATTCTTCTCTTAATTGTTGAGTATCATAAAGCTTTACTGCCTTTGGGCTTGATGCGTATCTGGCGTTATAATTTGTCATTATTATTTAATTTTTGTAATCGATTACACAAATATAATATAAAATATTTACTTATTAATATTATTTTATTATTATACTTTTTAAATAGACTTTGATTGACCATAAA
>DATGBV010000160.1:0-42698 GCA_035312485.1 Flavobacteriaceae bacterium
ATTCTTACAGATACTGGCGAGGTTATTGAGTTTTGCGACCCTAGAATTCAATCAATCAAAAAAACCATCGAAGAAGTTTTTGATATCGAAATTAAAAATCACTCACTCTACTTTTACGGAAACAGAAAAACAACCAAAAACTAATTTTAAATAATGGCAGTAGATTTACTACTAGGTTTACAATGGGGAGACGAAGGCAAAGGAAAAATTGTTGATGTACTAACCTCCAACTACAATATTATTGCAAGATTTCAAGGTGGTCCAAACGCTGGACACACACTTGTTTTTAATGGTAAAAAACATGTATTGCACACAATTCCATCAGGGATTTTTCATGATGATGCTACCAACCTTGTAGGTAATGGTGTGGTTATAGACCCTGTTATTTTTAAAAAAGAATTGGATAATCTTGAAGAACAGAATGTAGATTATAGAAAATCTTTGCTCATTTCGCGTAAAGCACATATTATTTTGCCAACACATCGTTTGTTGGATGCTGCAAGTGAAGCTTCAAAAGGAAAAGCAAAAATTGGTTCTACTTTAAAGGGTATTGGTCCAACATATATGGACAAAACGGGAAGAAATGGCATTCGTGTTGGTGATTTAGAATTAAGTGACTGGAAAACACGATACAGAAATCTGGCTAACAAGCATGAAGCCATGATTGACTTTTATAATGTGGATATTCAATATGATTTAAAAGAACTGGAGAACGAATTTTTTGAAGCCGTTAATGTTTTAAAATCATTAACTTTTATAGATTCGGAAGAATATATCTTTCAAGCGCAAAAAGACGGCAAAAGTATTCTTGCCGAAGGTGCCCAAGGGTCTTTGTTGGATATAGACTTTGGCACTTATCCTTTTGTTACATCAAGCAATACAACAGCTGCTGGTGCTTGTACTGGGCTTGGTGTGGCGCCAAACCAGATTGGTGATGTTTTCGGGATTTTTAAAGCTTATACAACTAGAGTTGGTTCTGGTCCTTTTCCAACAGAATTATTTGACGAAGTTGGCGAAACTATGGGTCGTGTAGGCAACGAATTTGGTGCTACTACAGGACGCGCCAGACGTTGTGGATGGTTGGATTTGGTAGCTTTAAAATATGCCTGTCAAGTGAATGGCGTTACAAAATTAATGATGATGAAAGGTGATGTGCTTTCTGGTTTCAAAACCTTAAAGGTGTGTACTTCATATAAATATCAAGGTAAAGAAATAAAACATCTTCCTTATAATATTGAACCAGAAAATGTGACACCTGTTTACACAGAATTAAAAGGTTGGAGCGAAGATTTAACTAAATTATCTGATGATTCTCAACTTCCTAAAGAGCTAAATGATTATATAGATTTTCTAGAAAAAGAACTTGAAACACCCATTACAATAGTTTCAGTAGGACCAGACAGAAAGCAAACAATTTTCAGATAATAATAATGGGTTGAATTTTAACATATTTAACATTATCATTGTTTCAGGAGTAGTTCATGGAATAATTTTCAGTAGTATTGTATTTGCCAATAAAAAATATATTACAAACAATACTGTTTATTTAGGCCTTGTTGTCCTTTTTTTATCATTGAGTAATTTTCAAAATTGGTTACTTGATACCCAAATTGTTAATGATGATTCAATTTACAAGCTTACTTATCTACCTTGGCAATGGTTAATCCTTCCCATGTTTTATTTTTATGTTTTCAAGTTTTTGGGTAAACAAAAAATGACCTTTAAAACCAAGGTTTTTTTAATTTCGCCGTTCTTTATTCTCTTCATATTGCACACATCAATAGTCCTGTACAACTACTTTGTGAACCATGATTTTAGTAAACCTTCACATTTTAAGCGAGGGTTTTACCTGTATTCAGACTATCTTTCATTTATCTTCAATTTGTTAATCATGTACTTTACTTATACATTGATAATTTCTTATGAAAAAAACAATACGTTCGACATCACATGGGTGAAATCTGAAACCAATTGGTTGAAAAAATTAATTTATATAGGCGTGTTTGCATGTTTATGCTGGGTCTTTGCCATTACAAAAACAATCATTTACGACTTAAATAATTCGCACTTATTTTATCCATTATGGATTGGAATATCTATTTTAATTTACCTTATAGGATATGCTGGATTGAGTAAGTCTAAAGAATTGCGAAACCGAATTGAATTAAGAAAAAAAAGAATAGAAAATATTAAGCAGAAACAAAATAAGTCCAGTCAAAAGTCAGAAACCTTTGACAAGATTAAGTATTATATAGAAGAAAAAAAATCATATTTAAACCCCAATTTAAGCCTAAACCACTTGTCAGATGAATTTAACTTAAGTGAAGGTTATATTTCCCAGATCGTCAATAAAAATTTATCAAAAAATCTCACTGATTATATTAATTCATTAAGGGTTGAAGACGCCAAAAAAATGTTGACAGATTCCGATTATGATAAGTACACTATCTTATCAATAGGTCTGGAATCTGGATTTAACTCAAAATCCAGTTTTTACACTACTTTCAAAAAGCTTACTGGTCAAACACCGCTCGAGTACAAAAAAAGTATCCAAAATCATTAACTATCTAAACATTTAAAACTCTATAATAAATTTGGTATTGTAATATTGATTATTGAAAAAAATCAAATATTATGAAAAATCTAACCAAAACTATTTTATGGATCGCTCGAATTTGGGGCGGATTGATTTTAGCCTTTATTCTCTTTATGGTATCGGCACACATAATCGGGTCAATAAATGGAGAAGAACCCAAAGGTGAAGGATTTAGAAACTTTTGGGAAGTTATTGCATTTAGCTGTTTTTTCGTTATAGTTCTTGGTCTTGCTTTAGCTTACAAATGGGAAGGTCTAGGTGGACTCATTGCTTGTTTAGGATTAGTAATCATGTTTACTGCACTCCATATTTCGGCGCCAAATATTAAATTGACTACTTCAGATCTTATTAAACAAGTCGCCATTTTAATACTTTCTCCAGGCTTTTTGTACTTAACGTATTGGTATTTTTCAAAAAGAAGACTAAAACATAATATTAACTCAAAAATTTAATCTAATGAAAAATTTAACAATAGTGTTATTTTGTATTTTCTACATTTCCCAAACAAATGCTCAAGACACAAATTTAATTGGTACATGGAATATCATCGAATTTACAGTAATCAATGGTGAAAACACAAATACCTCAACCGAAGATATCTTAAAGGAAAACAAATCTGTTTGGGATTTGACTCTTTTTGAAGATGGCACCTCCTCTGGAACTAGTAATATGCGTAACGGAAATATGGAAACCCATGAAAGTACCTGGAAAACAAAAAATGGTAATCTAACACTTACAATAAAGGTGGACAATCGTGATATTGTAATCGAATATATGTATGAAATCATAGATGACATATTGGTATTAAAGCGTAGTAATCCAGCGGGAACCATGCAAATTATTACCAAATTCAAAAAAGGGAAAAAAGTATAAAACATATACCTAATCAATGCAATAAAATTCGATGCCTAAATATATTTTAGGCATTTTTTTAAACCAAACAATGTTACTTCATTATTATCGTTATTTTTGCTACAAATAATTGCATTTTGAAACAATTGAAACAGGTATTTATTTTTCTATTATTGTGCTTATTATCCTCTTCCATATATGCACAACAACGAAAAATCCAAATTGAATATTCAGGATTTTTAACCTTTGACGAAGCCAGTTATCCTGGGGCAAAAATCCTAACCAGAGATGATTCTGGTCAAGTACATATCATTCATGATGGTGTAAATATGTGGTGTGATAAAGCTATTCATTATGGCAATGAAAATTTTATTGAAGCTTATGGTAATGTTAACATGAAGCAAGGAGACACCATCAATATGGACGCTAAATACGTTGAATATAGTGGTAAAACCAAACTTGCTTTTGCTAGTGGAGATGTGGTTTTAACAGAACCATCTTCAGTACTTACAACAGATACCCTTTACTTTGATAGAGAAAAGCAACAATCATTTTATAAATCTGGTGGAACAGTTGTTAGAGATTCTTCAGGAACCATCACTAGTACCATTGGCAGATATTATATGAATATCAAAAAATACCAATTTATAGATAGTGTAAAACTTGTGAATCCAGAATACATCCTAAAAACAAACAGGTTAGATTATTTCACAGAAAATGGTCATGCCTACATGTATGGTCCAAGTACAATTACGAGTGACTCCAGTAAAATTTATTGTGAACGAGGTTATTATGACACTGAAAATGATATCGGATATTTTATAAAGAATTCTAAAATAGATTATGACAATCGAATTTTTGAAGGAGACAGTATGTATTTTGATCGGAATAGAAGTTTTGCCTCTGCAACCAACAATATTAAAGTTACAGATACATTAAATAACAGCATTGTAAAAGGCCACTATGCTGAAGTTTTTAGAGAAAAAGACTCTGTTTTTATCACCAAAAGAGCTTTGGCAATTACAGTTCAGGAAAAAGATTCTATTTATATGCATGGTGATACACTCATGGTAACAGGAGATCCTGAACATCGTATTACAAGAGCTTTTAGAAATGTAAAAATGTACAAATCCGATATGAGTGGAAAAGCAGATTCTGTACATGTAGATCACGAAAAAGGATTAACACGATTAATCAATATTTCAAAAGTTGATCCTTCTGATGCATTTGCAAAAAAACGTCATCCTATTCTTTGGAATCTAAAAAACCAAATGACTGGAGATACCATACACTTAATTTCTAATACAGAGACTGAAAAATTAGATACTTTACTTGTTTTTAATAATGCCTTTCTAATAAGTAAAGATACTCTGGATGCTGGATACAATCAAATATCAGGGCAACGTTTAATTGGTTTATTTAATGATGAAAACCAGCTCTATCAGGTTGATATCATTAAGAATGCTGAATCAATTTATTATTTCAGAAATGATGCTAATGAACTTGTAGGCATTGACAAATCCAAATCAGGAAGTATTAGGATTTTCATTACAGACAATGCTGTTGAAGAAGTCAGAAAAATAAATCAGATTGATGGAAATATATATCCTCAATCTCAATTTCCAGAGAATGCCAAAATACTTAAAGGTTTTGTCTGGCGAGAAGACGAAAGACCAAATAGTATTGAAGATTTATTTAAAGACGATCCTCCTTTAAATTTACCAAAAATAAAGGGTTTAAGTGATTATATAGAACCTGAAGACTTCTTTGACGATGCCATGTTAGAACGTATAGAAAAGGCCGATGAAGCAGAAAAAAACAGCAATCCAAATACACCAAAAAAAGCCTCACGAAATTTACCTGAAGAAGTAAGACAAGATTCACTCTCTAAAAAGAAACCTTCACCAAAAGAGAAGCCAAAACCTCAATGACGGACGATTTCTTTAAATATCAGGCGCAAACATCACCAAGTCCTTTAGCTATGGAAATTTCTCACGCCAAAGGGTCTTACATTTATGATACAAAAGGGAAGGCTTATCTTGATTTTGTTGCTGGTGTTTCTGCTTGTCCTTTAGGGCATAATCATCCTAAAGTCATTTCAGCAATTAAAGAGCAAATAGATAAATATTTGCATGTCATGGTTTATGGCGAATATATTCAGGAACCTGCTGTTGAGCTAGCAAAATTATTGTCAAAGCATTTACCAAAACCGCTAGAGAAAACTTATTTAACCAACTCTGGTACCGAAGCTATAGAAGGTGCACTGAAACTTGCAAAACGCGCCACTGGACGTAGCGAAATAATTGCTGCAAAAAACGCTTATCACGGAAATACCATGGGTTCTATGAGTGTTTTGGGTAATGAAGATAGTAAGCAAGCTTTCAGACCATTACTTCCTGATGTTAGATTTATAGAATTTAATAATCACCAAGATTTACAATATATAACGACTAAAACTGCTTGTGTCATTTTAGAGACTATTCAAGGTGGTGCTGGTTTTATTGAACCCAAAAACAGCTTTTTAGAAAAAGTGAAAGAACGTTGCAATCAAGTAGGTACACTTTTAATTTTAGACGAAATACAGTCAGGTATAGGAAGAACAGGCAAACTTTTTGGATTTGAACATTATAATTGTATTCCTGATATTTTGGTAACAGGAAAAGGTTTAGGTGGTGGTATGCCTATTGGTGCATTCACTGCATCTTCAGAACTCATGGATTTACTAAAAGACAACCCAAAATTTGGTCACATAACAACTTTTGGAGGACATCCTGTTATTGCTGCATCAGCATTGGCAACATTAAAAGAAATAATTCAAAGTAACCTGATGCAACATGCTTTGGAAAAAGAGCAACTTTTTAGGCAACATCTAAAGCATCCATTAATAACTGAAATTAGAGGAAAAGGGTTAATGTTAGCCATTTTAACTTCTTCAGCAGAAATTACCAATAAAATGATTTTAAAATGTCAAGACCAAGGTTTAATTTTGTTTTGGTTACTTTTTGAACCAAAAGCAATACGAATTACACCTCCTCTAACCATCTCTAATGATGAAATTATAAAGGGTTGCGGTATTATTCTCGATGTTTTAAATCAATTAGAATAGTATAAAAAAGTTTACAACGTTTTGAAAATCAAAAGGGAAACAATTAAAACCTAGTAAGAATTAAGCTGTTGATTACTTTGTTAAAAACATTTGACCCTTCAATAGATAAAATTAGAATAGAACGTTAAATTTATTGAAACCTAATAGTAGCAAGTGCCTATGGAGTTAAGTCCCGACGACAACAACAACAACAATTTATCACTTACAAAATTTGAATCAATGCTAAAAACAAACAATGTTTTGTTTTTTGATTCAGAAGAATTCGAAAACATTATCCACTATTATCTCAATCAAGGTAAAGTAGCTCTAGCTAAAAAAGCCATTAAATTAGGATTGGACCAACATCCTACTTCAATTAATTTAAAATTATTTAGAATTGAGGTTTTTGTTTTTGAAAATAAGCTTGATATCGCAGACAATTTACTTAATGAGCTTTATAGCTTAGAGCCTTTAAATGAGGAAATTTATATTCAGAAGGCCAATATTCTGTCTAAAAAAGATTTGCATCAGGAAGCTGTAGATGTTCTAAAAAAAGCACTGAAATTAACAGACGACCCAATAGATATATATTCGTTAATAGGTATGGAATATTTGTTTCTGGATAAATTTGAAGATGCAAAAAATTATTTTATGAAATGTGTAGAGGTAGATCATCAAGATTATACTGCTTTATACAATATGATTTACTGCTTTGACTTTCTTGATCAGAATCAGCAAGCCATCGAATTTTTAAATGTGTTTTTAGACAAGAATCCCTATAGTGAGGTTGCCTGGCATCAATTAGGAAAACAATATTTCACGATCAAAGATTATAAAAAAGCATTGGCAGCTTTTGATTTTGCTATAATTTCTGATGACCGCTTTATTGGAGCCTATTTAGAAAAAGGAAAAGTGCTTGAAAAATTGAAACGCTACAACGAAGCCATTGAGAGTTACAATACCACATTACAACTAGACGACCCAACATCGTTTGCTTTATTGCGTATAGGTAATTGTTATGAAAAGTTAGGTCAAGATGATCTAGCAGTACAATATTATTACAAAACGGTTCATGAAGATCCGCTTTTAGATAAAGGATGGATTTCTATCACTAAATTTTACAGGAAAAAACAGAATTTTCAAAAGGCATTATATTATATAAATAAAGCTATTAATATTGATAGCGAAAATGTAGTCTACTGGAAATATTATGCACAGATAAACCTACAATTGAACTTCTTGGAAGAAGCAGAAAATGGGTTTAAAAGAGCTCTGGATTTAGGTAATTATGAATTGAATACTTGGATATCACGAAGCGATATTTTAATAAAATTGGGTGAAATAGATGCTGCTATAGTTAATCTATTAGAAGCAAGTGAATTTTATCCGGAGAACGCAGAAATAGAATACAGGTTAGCTGGCTGTTATTTCTTTATTGGCAAACAAGATAAAGGTGAGTATCATTTAAAAAACGCAATACAAAACAATACAGAGTATGCTTTTATCATTGAGGAACTTTTCCCAAAGATTTATAAGAAAGCAAAAATAAAAAACTTGTTAAAAACAAAGCAATAACAACAAAGGCTTTTTCCTAAAATTGAATATCTTTGGTTTTCGCTTATAAAAATAGAGAATGCAAAGACGTTTTATTGATTATTTTATTATTTCGCTTAAAGGAATAGCCATGGGAGCAGCCGATGCAGTTCCTGGAGTTTCTGGAGGTACTATAGCTTTTATTTCTGGCATTTACGAAGAATTAATTACTACCATAAGTAACGTTAATATGTCTCTCTTTAAAACACTTTTTAAAGAGGGTTTTGTAGCATTTTGGGGAAAGTTAAATGGTAATTTTTTACTGGCACTTTTAACTGGTATAATCATCAGCTTTGTGTCTTTTATGCGATTGGCAAAATATTTAATAGAAAATCATCCTATATTAATCTGGTCATTCTTTTTCGGACTTATAATTGCCAGTATATATTTTGTAGGCAAACAAATTACTAAATGGAACATTGCAACTATTCTTGCTTTAATTATAGGCACGTTGATTGCATATTATATCACTACTTTGCCTTCATTAAATGACAATGAAAACCCTATTTTCCTGATTTTTGCTGGAGCTCTAGCAATTTGTGCCATGATTTTACCTGGTATTTCTGGAGCATTTATTCTAGTTATTCTTGGCGCTTATAAAACTTTAAGCATAGCAATACATGATTTGGATTTTAAAAGAATTGGTCTTTATGTTGTAGGAGCTATAATTGGATTATTAAGTTTTAGCCGGTTTCTAAAATGGCTCTTTAAAAATTACCATAATGCTACGTTAGCATTACTTACCGGATTTATTTTTGGTTCTTTAAACAAAGTTTGGCCTTGGAAACAGACATTAACTTGGAGAACAAATTCTAAAGGAATGGAAGTTCCGTTTTTGGAAAAAAGCGTGTCTCCTTTTTCATATCAGGATAATAATCATTTATTATTTGCAATCATTTTAATGATAGTAGGTTTTTTAACTATTTATATCCTAGAAAAGGTCGGTTCTAAAAAAGCATAATGGAAAGCACCAGAACATTTACAGATAAAATATTCCTTATTTTAAAAGGCATCGGTATGGGAGCTGCAAATAAAGTTCCCGGTGTGTCTGGTGGTGTTGTTGCTTTTGTCGCTGGTTTTTATGAAGAGTTTATTTATTCATTACAAAAAGTGAATAGAAAAGCGTTTAAACTACTTATTAATGGCAGATTTAAAAGTTTTTTCCAGTATATAAATGGCCGTTTTTTAGGGCTTCTTTTTTTAGGTATGGTCATGAGTTATTTTAGTGTTTCAAAAATACTTGACTATTTTATAAAGCATTATGAGCTTTATGTATGGAGCATATTTTTTGGGATGATTATAGGCTCTATTTATTACATTGGTAAAGACTTTAAAGATTGGAACTATAGAACCTGTATTGCTATAATTATTGGAATCGTAATTGGTGTAGGCATTAGTTTTTTAGATCCTGCTAAAGAAAATGACAATCTTTGGTTTGTTTTTTTCTGTGGAATCATTAGCGTGTCTGGTATGACGCTTCCTGGGTTTTCGGGATCTTTTATTCTCATTTTGTTAGGGAATTATGTGCTGCTTTTAGTTGATTCCGTTAATGCACTTTACGATACTTTATTTGAAATTATTAAAGGTGATTTCAGCTTTATAAACAATATGGTTAGAATACGAATGCTAAAAGTACTGGCTTTCTTTACTCTAGGTTCGGTTACTGGATTGGTAACTTTTTCCCATTTATTAAGTTATATTTTAAAGCGATATAAAAGTTTAACCATTTCTGTTATTATTGGTTTTATCATAGGCTCTCTTGGTGTGGTTTGGCCATGGAAAAAGACAATTTATAAATTGCTGGACGATGGAAGTATTCAAATAGATTCTGCAGGAGAAAAAGTTATTGAAAATTACAGTCGTTATATTCCAGAACTTAATGCACAAACCTGGACAGCCATCTTATTTGTAGGAATAGGAATTTTAATTGTTTTAGCTTTGGAGGTTTACGGACAAAAAACAAAAAAACACCATGCGTAGATTTGGCTTATTAGGTAAAAATATTTCATATTCATTTTCAGAATCTTATTTTAAAGCCAAATTTGAAAATGAAAAAATTCTTGATGCCAAATACCAAAATTTTGATATTCAAAATATTTCAGAGCTTACCAATATTTTGTCTACAACAGATAATTTGAAAGGGTTAAATGTTACAATTCCCTATAAGGAAGAAGTTATTCCTTTTTTGACTAAACTAGATTCAAAAGCTAAAAAAATAGGTGCAGTAAACACTATAAAAATAAATAATAAAAATGAATTAATTGGCTATAATACAGATTGTTATGGGTTTAAAAATTCATTGAAGCCACTTTTAAAACCAAATCACAAAAATGCCATAATTTTAGGAACAGGTGGAGCAAGTAAAGCTATTGCATATACTTTAAACAAATTCGGAATAGACTATATTTATGTTTCAAGAAAACCATCAGACCTTACCAAAATAACCTATAACAATATAACAAAAGATCTTATCAGAACGCATCATGTAATTGTTAACTGTTCACCTGTTGGAACATTTCCAAATGTTGAGCAATGCCCAAATATACCTTATGAGGCAATTACAGAAAATCACATTTTGTATGATTTGATATATAACCCAGAAGAAACAAAGTTTTTAAGGCTTGGCAAGCAAAATGGTGCAGTCACCATTAATGGGCTTAAAATGCTTGAATTACAGGCAGAGAAAGCTTGGCGTATTTGGAATAAAGATTAAATAGTAACAACCTTTTTGTAAATACTAGAGTTTGTTATTATCTTTAAGGTGTTATGAAATTGTAAAAACTTAAAACATTTTAAAAAATGTCAGAGCAAGATAACCTGCAAAAAGCAGATGGAATAGAAGAAAAAGAACCTAAAAAGCCAGTAGCTTTAGAAGAGAATCTTCCAGATGAAAATAAATCTTCTACAGAACAACAGGATAATGAAGAAAGTCAAAATGATGATGGAGCCATTGATGAGATAGAATCTTCCAATGCTGAAGACGCTGAAGATGAAGGCAACAAAGAACGGCACGTCATAGAGTTCAAAGAGTATGATAAAATGTCGTTGGACGCTTTGGTTGTAGAATTAGATAAACTTGTAAAAAACGAAAAGGCGCAAGCCATAAAAGCACATGTTGAAGGCATTAGATCTGAATTTAAATCTAAATTCAATGCTCTTTTAGATGAGAAAAAGGAAGAATTTTTAAACGAGGGTGGTCATGAAATAGATTTTTACTACTCGAGTCCTTTGCAAAAACGCTTTAAAAGTATTTATAAAGAGTACAGAAATAAATTACACCTTCACTATAAAAACATAGAGAATAACCTCAAAGAAAATTTAGCAAATAGATTAGAAATTATTGAGGAGATCAAAGGATTAATCAATGTTGAAGAAAACATAAACACAACCTACAAGCACTTCAAAGAATTGCAAGAACGCTGGAAGCATGCAGGTCCAATCCCTAGAGATAAATATAACAATGCATGGAACAGTTACCATCATCATGTTGAAATTTTTTACGATTTCCTTCATTTAAATAGAGATTTAAGAGATTTAGATTTTAAATACAACCTTGAGAAAAAATTAAAAATCATTGAGCAAGCTGAAGAACTGGCAAAAGATGATAATGTTATGAGAGCTTTTCGTGAGCTTCAAGCTTTGCATAAAATGTGGAAAGAAGAGTTAGGCCCTGTTGCGAAAGAACATAGAGATGATATTTGGAAGCGATTTAAAGAAGCCACAAAAACAATTCACGACAGGCGCCAGGATCACTTTGCTGAAATGGAGAAAGTTTATGAAAAAAATCTTGCTGTAAAGTTAAAACTAATAGAGGCCATTAAAAATATAACTGATGAAGGAGCAACATCACACAGTTCATGGCAAAAGAAAATAAAGGAAGTGGAAGCTTTAAGAGAATCTTTCTTTAATGCTGGTAAAGTTCCAATAAAGGTAAACGAAGAGACTTGGGCAAAATTTAAAAATTCTGTAAGAGCTTTCAATAAAAAGAAAAACTCATTTTATAAGGACTTAAAGAAAAACCAATACGAAAACCTTCAAAAAAAGCTAAAATTAATTAAAGTTGCAGAAGATAACAAGGATAGTGAGGATTTTGAAACTGTAACGCCTCTTATGAAGAAAATTCAAAGTGAGTGGAAAAGTATTGGGCATGTACCCAGGAAGGATAGCGATAGGATTTGGAAACAATTCAAAGCTGCATGTAATAGCTATTTTGATAGACTTCATGCAAAAAGAAGTACGCAAAGCAAAGAACAATTAGAAACTTACAATAAGAAAGTAGAACTGCTTAATGAATTAAAAGGTTTAGAACTTAAAGGAAAACAGGAGGACGATATTAAGCTAATAAAAGATTATATCGTAAAATGGAAAAAGATTGGTCAAGTAGCTCATAGTAAAAGATATATTGAAGGTAAGTTCTATAAGGTTTTAGACCATTTGTTTGAAAAAACAGGTATTAGTAAAAATGAAATTGAGCTTATTAAATACGATAACAAACTACAGGTTCTTAACAACAACGAAGACTCTAAAGTACTTGATAATGAGTTGTCCTTTATTAGAAAGAAAATTGATGAAGTAAAAGGCGAAATTAATCAGTTGGAAAATAATTTGCAATTTTTTACAAATGTAGATGACGACAACCCTTTAGTACAAGAAGTAAATAATAACATTAAAAAACACAAAGACACTTTAAAGCTTTGGAAGGCTAAACTAAAGAAAATTAAAGATTTATATTAAAATCTCTAAAAAACTAAATCCTACCTAATTTAAACAATACTGAATATTGTTTAAAACAAGTAGGATTCCAGTCCCTAACTAAACTAACTACGGTTATTTTAACCCAAAAATAACCTATTTTTTAATGACACTTTTTTAAATTGATTATGCTATTAACCTATGTAAGTAGAAATGGTGTCATTTATTTTATATACGTGACAAAAAAAGTTTTGGATGTCTTATAATCAAAAAAATTAAATCTTTTTTGCTTCTTCCCAAAAAACATCCATTTCCTCCAAAGACATTTGCTTTAAAGATTTATTTTGTGCTTTAGCTTTAGCCTCTAAATATTGAAATCTTTTTGAGAATTTTTTATTGGTTCTCTCAAGTGCATTTTCAGGATTTATACCCAAAAATCTAGCATAATTAACCATAGAGAACAATACATCTCCAAACTCATTTTCAATTGATTCTTGATTTCCTTTGGCAATTTCGGTTTTAAATTCGTTAAGCTCCTCTTGTACCTTTTCCCAAACTTGTTCCGGTTTTTCCCAATCAAACCCTACTCCTGCTACTTTATCCTGAATTCTATTAGCCTTAACCAAAGCTGGTAAACTATGTGGAACACCTTCCAGAACACTTTTCTTTCCTTCTTTGAGTTTTAAATTTTCCCAATTACGTTTTACATCAACTTCATCCTTTACTTTAACATCTCCATAAATATGCGGATGTCTGCTCACTAACTTATCGCAAATCGTATGGCATACATCAGCAATATCAAAATCTCCTGTTTCGCTTCCTATTCTGGAATAGAAAACAATGTGGAGCAAGACATCTCCTAATTCTTTTTTTACTTCTTGCAAATCGTTATCCAGAATAGCATCGCCAAGTTCATAAACTTCCTCAATAGTTAAATGGCGGAGACTTTCTATGGTTTGCTTCTTATCCCAAGGACATTGCTCACGTAACTCATTCATAATACTCAATAAACGGTCAAATGCCTGAAGTTGGTCTTCTCTAGAATTCATTGGTTGTTTTTTTGTAAAAATACAATTATTAAAAAGTAAAATAGAATTGATGACAAACAAAAAATCCAGTTTAATAACTGGACTTTTTGTATATAAATTCATGTATTTCCTTATGCGTTTTGCTTCTTAATTAAATTTAAAGCAGAACCCTCATTGTACCATGCTATTTGAGGGCGGTTATAGGTATGATTCAATTTTATAATATCTTTACTTCCATCAGAATGAACAGCTTCAAGTGTTAGTTGCTTATCTGGAGCAAATTCATTTAGATCCAAGAAGTTAAACGTATCATCCTCTTGTATTAAATCATAATCATTTTCATTGGCAAAGGTTAGTGCTAACATGCCTTGCTTTTTCAAATTGGTTTCATGAATACGAGCAAAAGATTTTACAATAACTGCCGCAACACCTAAATGTCTTGGTTCCATAGCTGCATGCTCACGTGATGAACCTTCACCGTAATTATGATCACCAACAACAATAGTTTTTATTCCTGCTGCTTTGTACGCTCTCTGTACATCTGGAACTCCACCATATTCGCCAGTTAATTGGTTTTTAACAAAATTGGTTTTTTTACCAAAAGCATTAACAGCTCCTATTAAACAGTTATTTGAAATATTATCCAGATGCCCTCTAAAACGTAACCAAGGTCCTGCCATAGAAATGTGATCTGTTGTACATTTTCCAAAGGCTTTGATTAATAATTTTGCTCCTTTTATTTCATTACCTATTGGTTCAAAAGGTGTTAATAATTGAAGCCTTTCAGATGTTGAACTCACAGAAACCTGAACTCCGCTACCATCTACAAGAGGCTCAACAAAACCAGCATCTTCAACATCAAAACCTAGTGGAGGTAATTCTATTCCTTTTGGTTCATCTAACTTAACGGCTTCTCCTTCTTCATTAATTAAAGTATCATTCATTGGGTCAAAATCCAATCGCCCTGAAATTGCAATGGCTGCCACCATTTCTGGAGAACCTACAAAAGCATGAGTATTTGGATTACCATCAGCACGTTTGGAAAAGTTTCTATTAAATGAATGTACAATGGTGTTCTTCTCATCACCTTTCAAATCGCTTCTATCCCATTGTCCAATACATGGTCCACAAGCGTTTGTAAAAACTGTAGCATCTAAATCTTCAAAAACCTTCAGTATACCATCGCGCTCTGCAGTAAAACGAATTTGTTCAGAACCAGGGTTAATTCCAAAATCTGATTTGGCCTTTATCTTTTTATCTACTGCTTGCTTTGCAATAGAAGCTGCTCTGGTTAAATCTTCGTAAGACGAGTTTGTACAAGAACCTATAAGTCCCCAATCTACTTTAATTGGCCAATCATTTGCTTTTGCTTTTTCACCAAGTTCACCAACTGGAGTCGCTAAATCTGGTGTAAAAGGACCATTAAGATGAGGACGTAGCTTATCTAAATCTATTTCTATGAGTTGATCAAAATATTGTTCTGGATTTTCATAAACTTCTGGATCTGCTGTTAAATACTCTCTTACCTTATTGGCTGCATCTGCAACATCTGCTCTATCTGTGGCACGTAAATAACGTTCCATAGAATCGTCATAACCAAATGTTGAAGTGGTAGCACCTATTTCAGCTCCCATATTACAAATGGTTCCTTTTCCTGTGCATGATAAATTCTTTGCACCTTCACCAAAATATTCGACAATACATCCTGTTCCACCTTTAACGGTCAAAATACCTGCAACCTTGAGAATAACATCCTTTGAAGATGTCCAGCCATTTAATTTTCCTGTTAATTTAACTCCTATAAGTTTAGGAAATTTAAGTTCCCAAGCCATTCCTGCCATAACATCAACAGCATCTGCTCCTCCTACACCAATGGCAACCATGCCCAAACCTCCAGCATTTACTGTATGCGAATCTGTACCGATCATCATACCTCCTGGAAATGCATAGTTCTCTAAAACTACCTGGTGGATTATTCCAGCTCCTGGTTTCCAGAAACCAATACCATACTTATTTGATACAGAAGCTAAAAAATCAAACACTTCAATGCTTACATCGTTGGCTCTTTTCAAATCTAAAGCTGCACCTTGTTTCGCTTGGATTAGGTGATCACAATGTACAGTTGTAGGTACTGCAACTTTAGGTTTTCCTGCTTGCATAAACTGAAGCAAAGCCATTTGTGCAGTTGCATCCTGACAAGCAATTCTATCTGGTGCAAAATCTACATAATCTTTTCCTCTAGTAAATGCTTTGGTAGGATTGCCATCCCAAAGATGCGAATATAAAATCTTTTCAGACAGTGTTAACGGTTTACCCACAACTTCGCGTGCTTTGTCTACACGTTCAGCAACATTGGCGTAAACCTTTTTTATCATTTCTATATCAAATGCCATTTTGTATGTATTAAGTTTAGTAACCAGTTTTAAGTCCCACAAAAGTACAAATAATAGTACCCTTTTTAAAACTTACTTGAAATTGATTATAAATATAAGATATAGCAATAATGAATGCTATTTTATTGTCAAAATTTATATTTTCATAATTTGCAATACTTCAAATTATGAATCTGTTAAAAAAACACCTTAAACTTATGATTCTGGATACTATTGGATTATATAATATTTGAATAATCATAATCTATTCCGTTATTAAAAGCCTAAATTAATTACTTTTCAAATATTTTTTTATGAAAAATGGCTTGTCTCTTAAATTCATTAAAGGTTTTTCATATAAAGTAAACAAAAGGTAAGACAATAATACTGTGATAGAAAAATATACCAAAATATAAATTGCAGAATCAAAAATGGCCAAATTCTCTGTTGGTAAGTAGAATTTAAGCAATTGTAAAATGATGGAATAATGCAACAAATACATGGAATATGATATTAAACTTATAAAAGTAATGGGATTTAACACATATTTAGGAGCAGTTTTTAATTGACTTAAAAATGGAAGCATGAGCATAATTGCAATAGAATTAATTGGTATATAATACAAATTCCAAAATAAACTATGAGACTCAATGAAAATATTTTGTGCTGGAATAAATAGGTTTAAACCCATAATTATTGCAATACCAAAAAAAACTGATTTGTATTTTATGCTTTTCCAAAATTTAGGCTTAACTAAAGAAATATAAGCTGCCAAAACACCATAATAAATGGCATCTATTCTATAAATCACAACGGCTTTTAAGTTAAGATTCCAATAATTCATTGTATTCGTGTGATTTAACATAGCATAGATGAGTTTTGAAATTGTAAAAAACAAGATCACCAAAACAGTAATACTAAGGAACATTTTTGATTTTGAGTATTTTGTCTTTACAAAAAGGCTCAAATACATTAGTAATGGACCAATGATATAAGCAAATTCTTCAATTGAGAGGCTCCATGATTCTGGAAAAAAATCAGGCATTTGCCATGCAAAATTTTGAATGAAAAAAGCAAATTTCCATAGATGTTCTGTAAATTCTATATTTAAATAAATAGCGATAAGAATATTTAAAACAAGTACCAGATAATAATTAGGCAATGTCCTAAACCAGCGACGTATCCAGAAATAAAATACTTTTGAAAAATTGAAATTTTCTGATGTATATAGCTTGTATAAAATCCGTCCTATTAAAAATCCACTTAAAACAAAAAATACCTCGACACCTAGAAATCCTGATAAATTCATTAAACTTGACAATAAACCATCTATTTCTGGAACAATCCATTGAATATGAGAGAAAACAACCATAAGAATTGCAGTAGCTCGCATAAGATCTAAACCAAAAATTCTAGTGCTGCTCTTCATTCTTTAGATTATAAAACCTATTGACTTTTTTATTACCAAGTCATTAATTGTTTTAAAAAACATTAATTTTACCTTATGCGAGCTAAAATAGTGAAATATTCAGTCATGATATGTGTTGTGGGATTTGTAATTGGTGGAATATTTTATTTAAACCTTTCAAACAGACATAAAGCCATTGTTAAAACCGAGTTGTTGCACAAACTTTCTATTATAGATAACACTTGGGAAACAAATAAAACTGGTAATATGGTTTCTTTTACATCTCCAAGTTTACTTGTTGATGGCTTATACAAATCTATGGAAGGACCAAAAGCGCAAGGTACCTTTCAAATTGACTCTAATAAGGAAGAACTTGTTTGGCTAACTTCTTTTGAAACATTATCCTTAAGCAGTGATGAAAAAGATACGCTTTCAACAGATTTTATTTGTCATAGCAATATTGATTTTTTTGGTAATAACCACTTAACCAAATGGAATTTGGATAACAGGATTGGCGAACAATATCCTAGATTAACCACAATGAGCAATGGTATTGAGAAATACAAACTACCTGAAGGGTTTGGTATGCCAATTTTCACAAACGAAAACCTTATATTAACCACACAAACTTTAAATCATAATATAAAAAACAAGCTTATAAATGTTAAACACCAACTAAATATTGGCTACAAAGACAACTCTATTAGCTTGAAACCATTAATGAGTAAAACGGTTTTTGTAATGCTCCCTTATGATAGTCAAAATCCACTTAAAGGTCCAACCGAAAAAAACCCATCCTTCTGTTTACCTGTTGAAACCAAAAACCATAGTTATCTAAACGAAAAAGGAGAAAGTCTATCAGGTCATTGGGTTATTTTTCCAGGAAAAGCAACATTTAGTTACGATATAAGTAATCAGTTACAATTAAAGGATAGTACTACAATGCATTATATTGTTTCTCACTTACATCCTTTTGCTGAAACATTATCTTTTAGAGATAAGACATTAGATTCTACTTTATTTACTTCAGTAGCAAAAAATTATCATCACAAAATTGGTTTAGACAAGGTTTCAGATTTTTCAAGTGAAAAAGGGATTCTACTATATCCAAACCATAAATATGAACTGGTTCTAAAAACCGATAATACAACCAATATTAAACAAGATATGATGGCCAGTATGTTTGTATTTTTATACGATAAGGAAGTTGATGAAAAAATACAAGCAAATAACTTAATTAAAAATTAACCATTACAGCAGACCTTTTATAATTTGCTCTTCTGTAATTCCTTCGGCTTCTGCTTTATAGTTTTTTATTATTCTGTGTCTTAAAATACTATTAGCCACAGCTTGAACATCTTCAATGTCTGGAGAAAACTTACCATTAATTGCTGCATGTGTCTTGGCTGCTAAAATTAAATTTTGCGATGCTCTGGGTCCAGCGCCCCAATCAATGTAGTTTTTTACAAAATCTGTTGCAGATTTGCCATTTGGTCTGGACTTACTAACAAGATTAACAGCATATTCTATAACATTGTCTGCAACTGGAATACGACGAACCAAATGTTGAAAGCCTATAATTTCTTCTGCAGTAAATAATGCATTTACCTTTGCTTCGTCATCAGAAGTTGTAGTTTTAACTACTTCTACTTCCTCTTTAAAACTAGGATAATCTAAATTGATTGCAAACATAAAACGATCTAACTGCGCTTCTGGTAAAGGATATGTTCCTTCTTGCTCTATTGGGTTTTGTGTAGCTAAAACAAAATAAGGCAAACTCAATTTATAATGATGCCCAGCAACAGTTACTGCCTTTTCCTGCATGGCTTCCAACAAAGCAGATTGTGTTTTTGGTGGTGTTCTGTTAATTTCGTCTGCGAGAATAATATTTGCAAAAATAGGCCCTTTGAGAAATTTAAAAGCTCTATGTTCGTCTAAAATTTCACTTCCTAAAATATCACTTGGCATTAAATCTGGTGTGAATTGAATGCGCTTAAAATCCAAACCCAATGCTTGAGCAATGGTATTGATCATTAATGTTTTTGCTAGCCCTGGTACTCCAATTAATAACGAGTGACCTCCAGAAAAAATTGAAATTAAGATTTGATTTACTACTACATCCTGACCTATAATTACTTTGGCAACTTCTTTTTTTAGTTGTTTATATTTATTTACAAATTGCTCAATGGCTGCTACATCTGACATGTTATTGTTTTAACCAATTACTAGAAAAATCACAATTTTTATGGTCATCACTTATTTTTATATAGGTGTCCATAATTTTCTCATTTTGCCATTTTTCTATTTCCTTTAAACGTTTTTCGTTAAGTGCTAGCTCTTTTATTTTAAGATAGTCTCTGGCATAGTCTGCTTCATGCTCATCTACTCTATCTGTAACTGTTAGAATTTTAAACTTAATTTTTCCTGTTCTGTCTTGATCTGTAAGAACCAAACTCACTTCATTATCTTTTAAATTTTGAATTTGACTATACAATTCAGGATCCATTTTGGTTAGCTCAAAATTATAATCTTGAGTTGCAGGATTAATAAGCTGTCCTCCATCATTTTTTGTTTCTTTTTCTTCGCTTGATTCTCTAGCTGCATCTTCAAAAGAAATATCTCCATTTACAATTTTTTCTCTAATTGAGTTTAATTGTTCTTTGGCTTCAGCAATGGCTTCATTAGAGACTTCTGGAATTAATAGTATATGGCTTACATCATATTCTTGTCCTCTAATTTTTTCAAGATAAATAATATGAAAACCAAATTCGGTTTCAAAAGGATCGGAAATTTCTCCTTCCTGGAGTGAAAAAGCAACCTCTCTAAACTCTTTAACCATTCTTGGCTGCTTTCTGTTTAGTGTATACTTTCCGCCGCTTCTTATGGATGCTTTATCATCTGAATACAAAACCACTTTAGACCTAAAACTCGCTCCATTATCTTCTACATCTGCTTTAAACTCTTTGAGTTGATTTATAACTTTCTGTTTTTCTTCCTCACTTACTTTAGGTTCTATAACAATTTGGGCTACTTTAAGTTCTGTACCAAACGTAGGACGCTGATCTTCTGGTATTTTGTTGAAAAATTGTCTTACTTCGTCTGGTGTGATTTCAATTTCATCAATGATCTTTGTTTGCATTTCGCTAGAAAGCTTACCACTTTTATTAATTTCGAACATTTCGTCCTTTAAGCTTTTTTCGTCTTCCTTATTGTAAATTTTCAATAGCTCTTCCATAGAACCATTGGTTTGCTGTAAAAAAGCCTGAATCTGCTGGTCTACATAAGAACGTATTTCTGAATCTGAAACTACAATACTATCCTGAATAGCATGATGCGCGTACAATTTGTCTTCTAAAAGTTTACCAAATAGTTGGCAACGTGTAACATCTGCAGTTGAGATACCTTGAGCTTTTAATTGTTGAAGCGTCTGGTCTATATCTGACTCCAAAATAATATAATCACCAACAACGGCTGCAACACCATCAACCTTTACAGGCTTAAATGAGTTTACACTGTCTTTGGATGAAGTTGCCTGTGTTTTGTCATCAACAGAAGCCACTTGCTGTACTTCTTTCTCATTTTCATCTTCAATAATTTCTTGTGCGTGCGAGGTATGAATTATTGATAAAATTATACTTAATGTCAGTATATGTTTTAAGTTAATTGTAAATCTCAAATTGTTTATTTTTAATAGCATCTCTAGTAATATCCTTTTCTAATTCTCTAATGAGTTCTAATTTTCTTTTATTAATTACGATTTGATCTATGGTTGGTTTTACATATTCTAATGGTGCTTCACTGTTGCGTAATAAAACGTCATTAATTTGCATCAAATATACTCCTAATGAATCTTTGAGTTGTATAAAATTAGATTTTTTTAACAGTTGGTCTTCATTTTCAATTGTAATGGCTGGAATTTTGTTTATAACCTGACTTACTTTTATCCAAATTGAATCGTTCAATGAGTATGATTTGAACTGAATTGAAATTGAATCCAGTTCTTTCTTATCTTCAGCATTAAAGCGTTTGAATTTTGAGGTGATTTCATCAAAATCCTGTCTGTTTTCATTTATGTTAATGTATCTGAATTTTATGAGATTTTCATTTAGCTTAAAGGCATCTATATTTTGTTGGTAATAGGTTTGTGCTTCTTCGGTTGTAACAGTAGTATCAATATTTCTTTTAACCAATGCCTCCAAATATGCTTTAGAATATAGGTCGTTTTTATACTGATTGACAAGTCTATTAAAACCTTGTTGTTTTTCTTCACTCAAATTTATTAAGGCTCCGTTAACCAAAAGCTGTTGCGTTGCCCAACGGTTTATATAATTTGTAACCAGTAAAGCACTATCTTCTTTGGTTGAATTTTCAGGTACTAGATTTATAATATCTTCTTTGTATAAAAATTTGTCTTTAACTCTTGCAACTGGTGTTCTATCTTCTTCCTCTTTAAAAAAATGGCAGGAAAAAAATAAAACCAATAAAACAATTACTATACTACTTTTTTTATACAATTTTATTGATTATTTATTTGCGCTTTAACTTTGCTTAAAACTTGTTGATCAACAATGACTTTATATTTTTTGTTCAATTCTTCCAACCAGGTTTTTTCTTTATAAACTTGATAGTCGCTTATTATTTTTCCTTTAGCATCATCAAACGATTTTAATTCTTTAGGCAAAATAGAATTTACCTTTACAACAATAAAACTTTCATTGTGCTTGTATATTTCTGAAACTCCACTTTTGAAAACGAAATTATCTGGAAGTGCTTGGTGGTTTTTTTCCAAAATCCCAGTAGTGAAAATAACACTTACCTGGCCATTTACATTAATAGCTTCTTTAATTTGGTCTGGAGTTTTACCTTGTTTTAACATTTCAGAAACCTTTTCAATTTCGCTTTGTTTTGCTGAAGAGGCAACGATGGCATCTACTCTTTCATTTACAAAATAATTTTCTTTATTATTTTCATAAAACGATTTCAAACCCACAGAATCTGTGGTGGCAACATTCCAGATTTTGCTTTCCATCAAATCAAATAATAATAATCCATCACGATATTCTCCAACGATATTAGCAAAGTCTTCATTTTCATTCTCCAGATTTTCTTCTTGAAACTGAATAAGGTTTTGATTAAGGAATATATTATAGTTATCAGAAATAATATCTTTAAAAGACATATTAGGCTTTGATCTACGTTGAGCCCTAACTAATAAATTACCGAAGTCTGAATAAAGCAGTTGTTTATCTTTAATTTTAGCAAGGGTTTTACTACCATCAAAATCTAATGGTAGAGTCCATTTTCTCTTATAATAATCATCATTTAAAATAGATTCAAAATAGGAAAGAGCTTCCTCATTACTTGTAATTTTATATTTACTTTTTAAATCATTAACAAGTGCATCATTTATTAACTTTGAGCGAGAATCACGTTTTACTTTTACTTCTAATTCCGGTTTGAGATTCTCAAAAGACTCAACTTCTTTTTTATCATAAAGTTTTATAATATGCCATCCAAATTGTGTTTTAAATGGTGGTGAAAATTCTCCAATATTTTTAAGATCAAATGCTTTATCTTCAAAAATTTCAGAGCTTAATTGTCCTCCAGAAAAAGGTTCCATCTTTCCTCCTTTACTTGCCGAACTTTTATCATCAGAAAACTGTTTTGCTAAAGATTCAAAGTTTTCTCCTTGAGAGAGTTTTTTATATATATCTGCTATTCTTTCTTCCGGACTTCCTTGAAGAGAGTCTACATTGGAAGTACTTACCATAATATTTCCTACTGTAACTTCTCCGCGAGATTTCCGCTTATCATGCACCTGAACTATATGATATCCAAAATTAGTCCTAAAGGGCATAGATACTTCTCCTACATTAGTACTATAAGCTGCATTTTCGAAATCATAAACCATTTTAAAACATGAAAAATAACCTAAACCTTCTACAAATATTCGTTTGCTATCATGAACATCATTTTTAACTTTTTCAAAACCTTCGTTTATTAATCTATCTCTTAATTTCAGAATTTCATTATAAACGTGAAGCGTGTCTTCTGGGCTAGCATCTTCAGGCATTTTTATTAAAATGTGGCTTGCCTTTACTTCATTAATGGTTCTTTGGTAAGCTTCAGCAATTAATTCGTCCGTAACTTTATTATCTGTTAAATAATTTTTCGCAAGCTGTCTTTTGTAATTAGACAGTTCTCTTAAATATGATGGTTTCTTATCGAGCTCTAAATCTTTGGCTTCTTTTAACTTTAGTTTATAATTTATAAATAACTCTAAATATGCATCAACATCCTTTTGTGATTCGTCTTGGACTAAATCTAAATTCTTATTATAAACTCTTACAAACTCTGAAGCATTAACCTTATCACCATCTACAGTAAAAAGAACATCATCCTTTGAGACTTGGGCATTGATACTTAATGATAACAATAGGACCAAAAAAGTATAAGTATGTTTTAATTTCATTTAACAAGTTATATTTAATTCATGCAAAAATAGGAATATTAACCTATAAAGCAAGCTGCAATAACAAACGATTTTAGAAGTGATTTAGTATCATTATTTATGAATTTTTAAGATGAAAAATTAAAAAAATTCATAAGCATATTTCTAAATGATTAATAATTATCATTTATCGAAAAAGTATATTCTTCAATTTGGCTTTAAAAACTAATTCTCTTGATCACAATAAGTTATGCAATTATTTAGTTAATTTAGATAAGTTTACTTTTTTATGCCAAATAGAAATAGCCTTAATGCAATAGTTTGTTTTATTATAGCAATAATAAGTTCTTGTTTATGTTTTAGCCAAACTGATGATGGTGGAACACATGAAAAATGGGAATATGTTCTAGAAGATACTGGAGACATCTTGCAGCTGGCATTACCTATTTCTGCCGGACTAACAACAATTTTTAAAAAAGATTGGGAAGGAACAAAGCAATTTGCTTTTTCTTATGCCACTAGTTTTGTAGTGACTCATGCATTGAAAAAAATAGTTAAAAAACAACGTCCAGAAGGACGGCATTTATACGACGCGTTCCCATCTGGACATACTTCATCTGCATTTACTGGTGCAGCCTTTATACAGAGACGTTATGGCTGGAAGTACGGAAAGTATGCCTATTTTCTTGCTGCTATTGTTGGAGTAAGTCGTATGGAAGGTCCTGATGGATGGCACGATATCTGGGATGTTTTAGCTGGTGCTGGTATAGGGATTGGGAGCACATATCTTTTTACAAAACCTTATGAGCAAAGTAAGTATAATGTCTCCTTGTCTTATAATAAAGAAGGTTTTCTTTTCAGCTTTAATTATAAATTTTAAGCATTATTTTTTCAGGTCACAAATCACAAATCTCTCATTAATAATTAAATAATCGTTAATCTCAATTTTGAAATTCAATTAATCTATATACTTTTAGGTTGACAAAACAACCATCCAAACAAATAATGAAAAAAATAGTTGGTGTTTTAATCCTGATATCTTTTCATTCATTTTTAAATGGACAAGAAGAGCAAAAAACTTCAAAATTATCTTTAGATGGAGATTTTAGATTTAGAATTGAGCAAGATTGGGATTCAAAAAAATCTGATGGAACATATCGTGAAGATAGAACGCGATTAAGATACAGGTTAAGATTTGGCTTAACTTACAAATACCAAGATTGGGTTTCATTTGGTGCAAGAATAAGAACAGGTGACCCCAAAAAGCAACAAGACCCTCAACTCACACTAGGAAGTGGTAACAAAGAATTTGGTGGTTTACCAATAGCGCTTGAAAAGGCCTATGCAGAATTCTATTATAATTGGTTGACCGCTTGGATTGGTAAAAACAAATATCCATTTGAAAAGCAAAACGAACTCTTTTGGAGTGACAATGTATTTCCTGATGGTATTGCTATAAAAACTAAATTTAATTTTGAAGCTTCTTTTCTACAATCCCTTTCTATTAATGCTGGTCATTTTATTGTAGCAACAAATGGCACATCGTTAAGTGAGGATAGCTTCTTTCAAGGCTTACAAGCTGTTGGCTCATTTTTAAATAACAAAATAACTTTTTATCCAAGTATTTATTATTTTAATAAAATGCCAGACATTCCTGATGGAAATGAAACCTATACTGTTGATTATTCTATTCTAAACCTTGGAGCCAAAATTCAAATATTAGATAGCCCAAAAATTGTTACAGGAATTGATTATTATTCTAATTTAAAAAACTTAAATGAAAACAATAACATACCTCAAGATTTCAAAAATCAAAAAAATGGCATAGTTGCTTCTGCAAGTCTGGGCAAATTAAATGATAAAGGAGATTGGAAATTTCAAATTACTTATGCCTCTTTGGAAAAATATGCAGCTGTAGATTTTTTAGCACAAAATGATTGGGCTCGTTGGGATTATTCATCACAAGGCTCACCTGACGGTCGATTAACCAATTTTAAAGGATTTGAATTTATGGCAGGATATATGCTTGGAAAAAAAATGAATTTAAAATTAAGGTTTTTTACAGTTCAACAACTCATCTCAACAGGAATTGGTAAAGAGAATGGAAATAGAGTTCGTCTAGATTTTAATATAGCTTTATAAGATTTATCTAGAATAATTAGGCGATTCTTTTGTAATGGTGACATCATGTGGATGACTCTCATTAATGCCAGATGCTGTGATTTTTACAAATTGCCCGGATTCTTTTAATGTAGCAATATCTTTAGCACCACAATATCCCATTCCTGCTCTTAAACCTCCAACAAATTGGTGTATACTTTCATATAATTCACCTTTATAAGGTACTCTACCGACTATTCCTTCAGGTACTAATTTCTTGATGTCATCTTCAACATCTTGAAAGTATCTATCCTTGCTTCCTTGAGTCATGGCTTCAACAGAACCCATACCACGATAGGACTTAAATTTTCGTCCTTCGTAAATAATGGTTTCACCTGGTGATTCTTTTGTGCCAGCAAGTAATGATCCTAACATAACACAATCTGCTCCAGCTGCTATTGCTTTAGGAATATCACCTGTGTAACGTATGCCTCCATCTGCAATCACTGGAACTCCTGTTCCTTTAATAGCATCAGCAACCTCTAAAACAGCAGAAAATTGTGGAAAGCCAACGCCAGCAATTACTCTAGTTGTACATATTGATCCAGGACCAATACCAACCTTAACAGCATCTGCTCCTGCTTCAACCAAGTATTTTGCAGCCTGTCCAGTTGCAATGTTTCCAACTACCACTTCTAGGTTAGGAAACTTTTTCTTAATTTCTTTTAAAACTGCAACAACTCCTTTTGAATGGCCATGAGCTGTATCAATAATAATTGCATCTATACTTGCATTTACCAATGCTTCTGCTCTCTTTACAGCATCTTGGGTAACACCAATAGCAGCAGCAACTCTTAATCTTCCATAGCTGTCTTTATTTGCAATTGGTTTTTGAGTGACTTTAGTAATATCTCTAAAAGTAATTAAACCAGCAAGTTTATAGTTATCATCAACTATCAATAACTTCTCAATTTTATGTTTTTGTAAAATAATTTCAGCAGATTTTAAAGATGTACCAACTTCGGCAGTGACTAAATTTTCTCCTGTCATCACCTCAACAATTGGTTTATTATTGTCATGTTCAAAACGTAAATCTCGATTTGTGACAATGCCTTTTAAAATACCTTGATCATCTACAATAGGTATTCCGCCAATACTATATTCTCTCATATATTGTTTAGCATCAATAACTTTAGCTGTTAAGGGAAGCGTTACGGGGTCTATAATCATACCGCTTTCAGCACGTTTTACCTTTCTAACTTTTTCCGCCTGTTGCTCTATTGTCATGTTTTTATGCAGTACCCCAATACCACCTTCTTGAGCCATGGCAATTGCCATTTTACTCTCTGTTACTGTATCCATAGCTGCTGAAGCTATAGGAACATTTATAGTAATATTACGTGTAAACTTTGTTTGAATATTAACTTCGCGCGGTAAAACTTCTGAAAATGCTGGAACTAAAAGGACGTCGTCGTATGTTAACCCTTCTCCAACAATTTTGTTTAGGTGTGGTGTCATGATGCAATTAAGATTTAATTGCGTGCAAATATACAACTTAAATCAGTAAATTAACTACTAAATATCGAGCTTCTTTTTCTGAAAAAGTTGAAAGAAAATTATGAGAACAGAAATTGAATATGACAAAACCATTAACGAGCCTGAAAACATAACAATGTATTTCATCCAAAGAACTCCTTTCCAGAGCAAATAAATTCCTCCAAAGGTTAGAACTACAGAAACAAATGGCTCTAGCATCAAGAAAATTTTCAATTGTTTATTTAAGTGTGTAGTAGATAATATTAAAGCCATCAAAAAGAAAATGATAGACATTGATAACACATGGTTATGCACAAGAGTAAGCATTTCCTGATCACTTTTCCTAAACTTCATTATTGGAGCGTCTTCGTTTTCTTCATTACCTAAATATTGCTCTTCAATACCATTTGGGTTTACCGAAGACGTTTCTTCAACAAAAAGTAAACCTGTATAAAAACCAATACTTAAGACGATTATAAAAATACCTATTAATAGTTTTATTTCTTTAGGGAATGTTAGTAATAATCCATTAATATGCATTTATATAATATTTTTTTGATGAAGTATCTTAATGGATTTCAACAAGTTATTCATAGCGTTTGTCATGGATCTTACGGAAATTGTGGCTCCAGAAATAGCAACAATATTTTCCCCGAAAATAACTTCATCTGTTTTTCCTTTTCCGGTAAACTGTTTGAGCCATCTTTTACTTCCTATTTCTCCACCATAGTCTTCTCTATAAATAAGCACTTTTGTTTTAAGCACAACAAACTCCTTATCAAACAACACTAAATAATCAAACTCTGCAGTTTTGCTAGGTGCTTTAGAAATATATGCGTATCCTAAAAGTGAATCCTCAACTTTAATTTCAAATAAATTTTCCTTTCCAAAAGACGAAGGTAAATCTTTAGCAAATTTATCCGAAATTGTTTTTGTAACAAACGAAAACTCTTCAACCTCAAAAGTGGAACTAATCTCTTTATCTACTTTTTTCTGAATATTCTTTGGCAAGCCAAAGGATAAAAAGATAATTGCAGTGGTTAATAAAATAAGATGTTTAAAATTCATTTTACGAAGTTATTCAAATTTTTCGTTGTTATTAGTAAACAAAACACCAAAACTAAAGTATAATTTTTAGATTATACTTTAGTTCTTATTTAATAGCTAACTGTAAACTCCTATAAAGGAATTACAAATATTATACTTTAGAACCAAACACCAATTCCAAAGTTTAATCTGTTTTGTACATCACCACCAGAAACTGCGTTATCTCTAAACTGATAATCTCCTTTAAATACAACACCAGGTGCTATATGATAACTAATTCCAGTAGTAATATCTGTTCTGTTATAAGCATCATTTCTTAACAGATCTCCATCAGTATTTGCATGAGTATCGTATTTTTCATATCTAACAAATGCAAATAAACGTTGTTTTTTATCTTGAGGCAATAAATTATAAGCGCCTTCTATGTACCATCCTTGAAGCTGACTTCCTAAATCTCTACCTGTTAAATCGTTGTATGCTTCAGTATCGCTTAAATTCGCGTGTATAAATTGTCCGCGAGCAGTAAAACGTTGATACGCATAACGTGCATCCAAACCTATCATTGAAACACCAATATTGGCGCCATCTATGTCTTCAACATCATCTGTTGCTTGGGTTTTTCCAAAATAACCAGATAAACCTAAACGCAATCCTGGAATTCCGTAATAATCTAATTTTGTAGACAATGTTGGACTATTTACAGTAGATTTAATCGCCTTTTGGCGACCACCTCGTAATCCACTAGATCCACCCAAAAAACCACTTACGCCACCTTCTCCATCTGCTGTTGTGGATTTAAAGCCATTGAATACATATGCCTGATATCCTAATGAAATATCATTAAATCTTCCAGTAACTCCAATACCAACCTCTCTCCAGGTAGTTGGTATAATAGCATTATCTACAGCAGGACGTTCTACTCCATTAAAGGTTGTTGGTTCATGGAATTCATTTACAATTCCCATTGGCACTAACATTAAACCTCCTCTAACATTAAAATTAGATGCAACCGCATAATTCACAAAAGCTTGTTCTACAAAAATCTCTTCTACATGTTCCAATTCTACTTCTGTAACAAATTGAGCTTTATCACTAAACTTATATCCAAACAATAAAACCAATCGCTGAACATCTAGCTCACCATTAGAACCTTCAGGTTGATTGTAAGTAATTTCTCCATAAGCTCCAACGGTTACTGCTTTACCATAGTTACCAGATAAAAGACGTTGTGCCGCATTTAACTGTTGTTGAGGATTGAAAGTGATAGAATCTTGAGAAGTTTGTGCATGTAACGCAATTCCTATACCCAAAGTAACTATCAATATTATTTTTCTCATAATTTGATTGAATTTATTTTTATTTAGACTTATTTTAAATAATCGATTATTTCCTTGGCAAAAATAAAAATGAAAATGAAAACAACAAGCCTTATTTAGAATTATTTCAAATAATTTTTAAGGTATTATTGTAAATAATTGGGATTCAATATATTATTTAATGGAATGCTGAAAATATTTTAGTAGCCTCATTAAAGGCGCTTTCAAAACTTAAAGCATTAAGGCTATTTAATTTCTTTGAAGTAAAGTAAGACAATAGTTTTTCAGTAGGCATATTGCCTGTAAGTTCATCTTTTGCCATTGGACAACCACCAAAACCTTGAATAGCGCCATCAAACCTTAAACATCCTGCCTTATAAGCAGCATCTACTTTTTCAAACCAGGTTGAAGGGGTTGTATGTAAATGAGCTCCAAACTCAATCTTTGGATAGTGTGGTATTAAATTAGAGAATAAATACTGTATACTTTCAGGGTTTGAACTTCCAATAGTATCACTTAATGATAGAATTTTAACTCCCATATTTGATAGTCGTTCGGTCCATTCACCAACAATTTCAACGTTCCATGGGTCACCATAAGGATTTCCAAATCCCATAGAAATATAAACTACAACCTCTTTATGAACTTGATCTGCTATTTCTAAAATTTCATTTAGTGTTACAACAGATTGTGCTATAGTTTTATGAGTATTACGCATCTGAAAATTCTCTGAAATAGAAAAAGGGTAACCAAAATAATTTATTTGTTTATATTTTGAAGCATCATTTGCTCCACGTGTATTGGCAACAATAGCAAGTAACTTGCTATTTGTAGAACTTAAATCAAGCTGTGCTAAAACTTCTGCAGTATCTGCCATTTGAGGAATGGCTTTAGGCGATACAAAGCTTCCAAAATCAATCGTATCAAATCCAACACGAAGTAATGATTGTATGTACTTCACTTTATTCTGAGTTGGAATAAAGTCCTTAATGCCTTGCATGGCATCTCTTGGACATTCAATGATTTTTATTTTAGAAGACATTCAAAAAAATATACTCAAAATTACCACTATTTTTCTTGAATAATATGAAATTATAAGGTTAAAAGAAAGATTAACTTTCCAGCAAAGCTTTGTTTATTTTCTTAATTAGCGAAGGACCTTCATAAATAAAACCTGTATACAACTGCACCAAATCTGCTCCAGCAGCAATTTTTTCTATTGCATCTGATGCTGAATGGATACCTCCTACTCCAATAATCGGAAATGCTTTATTACTTTTTTTTGCTAGAAATTTAATGACTTCCGTAGATTTTTTATTTAATGGTTTTCCACTTAATCCTCCTACTTCAGATTTGTTTTTACTTGTTAAATCGTCTCTGGAAATAGTTGTGTTTGTTGCAATTACTCCGTCTATCTTTGTGTTCTTAACAATATCAATTATATCCAGTAATTGCTCATTGGTCAAATCTGGTGCTATTTTTAAAAGTATAGGTTTGGGGTTTTGTTTCTTTCTATTTTCGTCTTTTAATTTACTTAAAAGTTTTGTTAAAGGTTCTTTATCTTGAAGTTCACGAAGATTTGGTGTGTTTGGCGAACTAACGTTAACCACAAAATAATCCACATAATCAAATAAAGCGTTAAAGCAAATTAAGTAATCATCAACAGCATTTTCGTTTGGTGTTGTTTTATTTTTACCAATATTACCACCAATTATAACGCCACTTGCCTTGAGCAAAGTCGAAAGGTTTTTCAATCTTTCAACTGCTTCAAAAACACCACCATTATTAAAACCCATTCGATTTATAATGGCAGAATCAGCCTTTAATCTAAATAATCTCTTTTTAGGATTTCCCGTTTGGGGTTTAGGAGTTAACGTACCTATTTCAATAAAACCAAAACCAAAATTTGAAAGCTCGTGATACAACTTGGCATCTTTATCAAATCCTGCCGCAAGACCAACAGGATTCTTAAATGTTAAGCCAAATAATTGTTTCTCTAATCGCTTGTCTTCAACAGAATATATCTTTTTAAAAAGCAAAGATAGTACTGGAATCTTATTTAAAAACCGAATGAATAAAAATGTAAAATGGTGAACTTTTTCAGGGTCAAAGCAAAATAAAATAGGTCTGATTAATATTTTGTACATATTGGAATATTCTGTTGCAAAAATAGGATTCATTTCATAAAAAGTATCATGTATCTATTCGAAAATTAATAGTATTTTTGAAAGAGTAACATTTTAATTTATGCAAAACATTATAGATAGGTTTATAGGCTACGCTACAGTAGATACAACTTCCGATCCAGAATCCAACACCACACCCAGCACCAAAAAACAGTGGAATTTAGCTAATAAACTTGCCGAAGAGCTTAAAACAATTGGTATGAGTAATGTTACCATTGATGAAAACGCATACATTATGGCTACTTTACCAAGCAATGTTGAACATGATGTTCCTACTATCGGTTTTATTTCACATTTTGATACTTCTCCAGATTATTCTGGAACTAATGTCAGGCCACAAATCATTGAAAATTATGACGGAAAGGATATTGTTTTAAATGAAGCTGAAAACATAGTTTTGTCACCAAGTTATTTTGAAGATTTATTGTTATACAAAGGCCAGACTTTAATTACAACTGATGGTTCTACGCTTCTTGGTGCTGATGACAAAGCAGGTATCTGTGAAATTGTATCTGCTATGGAATACTTAATAAATCATCCCGAAATTAAGCATGGTAAAATACGTGTTGGCTTTACTCCTGATGAAGAAATAGGACGTGGTGCTCATAAGTTTGATGTAGAAAAGTTTGGTGCAGATTGGGCTTACACTATGGATGGAAGTCAGGTTGGTGAATTGGAATATGAAAATTTCAATGCAGCTGGTGCCAAAGTTCACGTCAAAGGAAAAAGTGTACATCCAGGAAGTGCCAAAGGTAAAATGGTAAATGCCATGTATATTGCCACAGAATTCATCAATTCACTACCGCGATTAGAAACACCAGAGCACACCGAAAATTACCAAGGATTTTTCCATTTATATTCCATAAAAGGCGAAGTTGAAGATACCTATTTGCAATACATTATTCGTGATCATGACAAGGAAAAATTTGAAGCCCGGAAAGCATTGATGCAAAACATTGCTGATGAGCTTAATAGCCAATATGAAGAAGAAGTTATTTCAGTAGAAATTAAAGACCAATACTACAACATGAAAGAAAAGGTAGAGCCTGTAATGCATATTGTAGATATTGCAGAAGAAGCTATGAAACAGCTAAACATTACGCCAATTATAAAGCCAATAAGAGGTGGCACAGATGGCTCTCAATTAAGCTATATGGGTTTGCCTTGTCCAAATATTTTTGCTGGTGGGCATAATTTTCATGGAAGATATGAATATGTTCCAGTAGAAAGTATGATAAAAGCGACTGAAGTTATTTGCAAAATAGCTGAATTAACTGCAACTAAAACATAAGTTGACTTATTGACTTTCAGGTAAAATAAAAATGCTATAACAATGACCTTCAGGTTCTTTTTAATGTCTTTTACCGCTACAATTTTAATTAGCTGCTCTAATAATTTGCAAAAAAATGAAGCGCATCTAGAAAATCCTATGGAGCTTTGGTATAAGCAACCTGCTATTATATGGGAGGAAGCGTTGCCCATAGGAAATGGTAGATTAGGAGCAATGGTTTTTGGTGGCGTCAATGATGAAACCATCCAGTTAAATGAAGAAACAGTTTGGGCTGGTGAACCTGGAAATAATATTCTACCATCCATTAAAGATGAACTACCTGCAATACGTAAATTAATCTTTGGTGGAAATTATGCTGAAGCACAAGCAATTGCAAATGAACATTTGCCAAGACGAGCTGGTGACAACAATAATTATGGTATGTGTTATCAACCGGTGGGTAATTTAAAAATTGCATTCCAAAATGAATCAGCTGTTACAAATTATTCTAGATATCTCGATATAGCAAATGCTTTGGCAGGAGTGACTTATAAGATTGGTGATGTAACTTACAAACGTGAAATCATTGCTTCATTAAGCGATGATATAATTGCCTTAAAAATTTCAGCAGACAAACCTGCTTCTGTTTCTTTCAGCATAGCAATTGATAGCCCACATGACAATTATGATGTGAATGTAAGTCAAAAAGCTTTATGGTTACATGGAATTACTAGTGATTATGAAAACAAAAAAGGAAAAGTCAAATTTACTACCATTGTCAAACCAAAATTAAAAGGAGGAACTACTAAAACAACAGACAGTTCTTTAGTAGTTTCAAATGCAGATGAGGCAACTATATATGTATCTATTGGAACCAATTTTAAAACATACAACGATATATCAGGGAATGATGAATTGAAAGCCCAAAAACTATTAGATAAAGCCTTTTTAAAAGAGTTTTCTCAATTAAAACAACAACACACAAATAAATATAAAAAGTATTTTGATAGGGTTACAATTAATCTTGGTCAAACTGATTCTATCAATAACCCAACTGATATTCGACTTGAACAATTCAACGCAGGAAATGATCCGCAATTGGTTGCTCTTTATTATCAATTTGGAAGGTATTTACTTATATCAAGTTCACAGCCAGGTACACAACCCGCCAGCCTTCAAGGAATTTGGAACAATGAACTAAAACCGCCTTGGGATAGTAAATATACTGTCAATATCAATACTGAAATGAATTACTGGCCAACAGAATCTACAAATCTTTCTGAATTGCATGAGCCTTTGTTTAATCTTATTAATGAAATCTCTGAAACAGGAAAACAATCTGCATCTGAAATGTATGGAGCAAGAGGCTGGAATATTCACCACAATACAGACATTTGGCGTATATCAGGAGTAGTTGATGGTGCATTTTATGGCTTTTGGCCTATGGGTGGAGCATGGTTGAGTCAACACTTATGGTATCATTATATCTATACAGGAGATGAAGAATTCCTTAAAAAAAATTATAACGTTTTAAAAGGTGTTTCATTGTTTTATAAGGATGTTTTACAAAAAGAGCCTGAACACAACTGGTTGGTCGTTTGTCCTTCTATGTCTCCCGAAAACTCTCACCAACCAAAAATATCTATCGCTGGAGGTACAACTATGGACAATCAATTAGTTCATGATGTTTTTAAAAATGTTATTAATGCTTCAGAAATATTGGATATGGATACATCTTATGCTGATAGCCTTAAAGTATTAGCAACTCAACTTGCACCAATGCAAATTGGTAAATGGGGACAGCTTCAGGAATGGATGTTTGATTGGGATAAGAAAGAAGATAAACATCGTCATGTTTCACATTTATATGGTTTATTCCCTTCAAATCAAATATCTCCATATCATACACCTGAATTATTTTCAGCTGCAAGAACATCACTTCTTGCTCGAGGTGATGAATCAACAGGATGGTCTATGGGTTGGAAAGTAAATCTTTGGGCACGTTTTCTTGATGGCAATCATGCCTTAAAGTTAATTTTAGACCAATTAAGTCCAGCTATTCTACCTGATGGAACACAAAAAGGCGGAACATATCCAAATCTGTTTGATGCACATCCTCCTTTTCAAATTGATGGTAATTTTGGTTGTACTTCAGGTATAACCGAAATGTTAATGCAAAGTCACGATGGAGCTATTCACCTACTGCCAGCGCTTCCAGATGTTTGGAATGATGGCCAAATAAAAGGGTTAAAAGCTCGTGGTGGTTTTGAAGTTGATATTAAGTGGGAAAAAGGTGAGCTTAAAAAAGCCACCATAACATCTTCCATTGGAGGGAACTGTCGGATACGTTCTTATGTTCCATTGGAAGGTGAAGGCTTAATTTTTGCCAAAGGAAAAAATCCAAATCATTTCTTTGCTACTCCCAAATTTAAAACACCATTGAATCATAGTGTTGAGCCTTTACAAACACCAACAATTAGAAAAGTCTATGAATATGATATTAAAACAGAACCTGGAGATATTATTGAAATTTATAAATTGTAACATAGTTTAGTAAAAAGAACAGATTGAATATCATGAAATTTGTATTAGAACAGCTCAAACAAAACAAAGACGTCTTTATTTCGCTTTTAAAAGATGTTGAAAAAAAGATGTATTTATGGAAGCAAGAACCAAAAAAATGGTGCCTGCTCGAGATTGTTTGTCATTTATATGATGAAGAACGCGAAGACTTTCGGTTTAGAACACAATGGATTTTAAATACTCCAAATAAAATACCGCCACCTATTAAACCAGTAGAATGGGTTACAGAAAGACATTATATAGATCAAGATTATAATACCATACTACAAAAATTTATTGACGAACGAGAACAATCAATTAAATGGATTGAATCTCTTGAAAATCCACAATGGCAGAACTCCTTTGTACATCCAAAAATGGGCAAATTAACTGCCAAACATTTTTATGACAATTGGTTGGCACATGATTATTTGCATATTAGGCAAATAACAAAGTTAAAGTTTGATTACTTCAACCATCTTTCTGGAGAAGATTTAAATTATGCTGGTATTTGGTAACTTGACTTTCTCATAAAAATAGCCTATCATTAAACGAAACCCTTAAAAACACTCAAATGAAAAAAGTAACATCTGTAGAAGAATATATAGAAACGCATGAAAAATGGACCGATGCGCTCACTATCTTAAGAGAGATTATAAACGCCACAGAACTTAAAGAAACATTAAAATGGAGTGCGCCTGTTTACGCTCTAAATGGAAAAAATGTTGTGGGCTTGGGTGCTTTTAAGCATCATTTTGGCCTATGGTTTTTTAATGGGGTATTTTTAAAAGACAAAAAAAAACTACTGGTCAATGCACAGGAAAAAACCAAAGCCATGCGACAAATGCGTTTTGAAAGTATTCATGAGATTGATAAGCAAGCTGTCCTGGAATACGTAAAAGAAGCCATTGAAAACCAAAAATTGGGTAAAGAAATAAAACCTGAAAAAACAACCAAGAAAGCCATTATAATTCCTGATGAGTTGAAACAGGCATTCAAACAGAATAAGCAATTAAAAACAAGCTTTGAGACATTATCTCCTTATAAACAAAAAGAATATTGTGAGCATATAGCTACTGCAAAACGAGAAACCACAAAACAAAGCAGATTAGAGAAAATTGTACCTATGATATTTCAAGGTGTTGGACTACATGATAAATACAAGAATTGTTAGTAGATATGGTTGCTACTCGAAAAAAAAATGTCATTTCGAAATGAGTGCAACGATTGAGAAATTCCATTATAACAATCAATTATGAGATTCCTCACATTCGTTCGGAATGACAACAAATAAAAAGGGCTTCCAAATTTGGAAGCCTTTTTTGTATAATCTTTATATAAATTAAGTATTCAACTTATTGCTCATTTCCATAGAAATTGCAGAGCGTTCAAACTTAATTTTTCCAGCCATAGTTTCTATAACACAGCTACCATCTTTTTCATTCAGATCAATTACTTTGCCATGCATACCACTTTTGGTAACCACTCTATCACCTTTTTTCAACTCGGCTGCAAATTTCTTTTCTTTTTTAGCACGTTTCATTTGTGGTGCAATCATAAAGAAATACACGACCACAAACATTAAAATAAACGGTAAAAAAGAACCTATTCCTCCGTCTCCCATAGTCCTTATTGTGCTTGAACTGGAGATGCTCCAGCAGCTGGTTGAGCATTAGGATCTGGGTTTACAAAAGCTGTGATTTTTACAGTTTCTGTTCCTTTTTCTGTGTTTGCTGTAACTGTAATAGTCTTTGAAACTTTATTGGTTCCGCTACCATTAAATTTTACAGTAAAGTGACCTGTTTGTCCAACAGCCAAAGGCTCTGTGCTCCAATCTTTAGGCACTGTACAACCACAAGAACTTTTAATATCTGTAATGACCAATGGTGCTTCACCTACATTAGTATAGTTAAATACTGTTTCAACAGGAGTTTTGGCTTCAATAGTACCAAAATCATGCTCAACTTTATCAAATTGTATCACTGGAAATTTAGAAGCATCAGCATCTCTTTCTGCTGCTTCGGCTACATTGGTATCATCTATTTTCTTTGTAGCATCGTCTTTACATGACGTAAATGCAATTAAGCATACTGCGCTTAAACATAACATAAATTTTTTCATAATAAATATTTTATTGTTTGGTTTGCAAAAATAGCAATTATTTAATGGTTTAAAAATTTTTTATTTCATTCTTAACAATTGTGAACTCTGGTAAAGCTTACAATCTAAAGAATCTATAATAATCCGCGACCAACTTTATTCAGTTTTCCGTCGGCTTGATATTCCTTAACCAACTTATCTAAAATACCATTGATAAAAATACTGCTTTTGGGCGTTGAGTATTCTTTGGCGAGTTCTAAATACTCATTAATGGTCACTTTTACAGGTATTGAAGGAAAATGTTGCAGTTCGCAAATGGCCATTTGAATGAGCGTAAGGTCTATAGCAGCAATACGCTCTGAATCCCAGTTTACGGTCCTTTTACGTATCTCTTCATTTAAGGCATTTTGGTGAAGAAGCGTCTTTTTAAACAAGTCTGTTGCAAACTTTAAATCCTCTTCATCTTTATACAATTCTGGCAAGAAATGCCGCTTTGAAGGGTTTGGTCTTAATTTTTGTAATAGTCTTAAAATGGTTGTGTTTATCGTTGGTAAGTCGTCCAACCATGTTAAATTTTTGTCTTCAATATAATCATAAAGTTTATCGTTGGGAGCAATAACATCCTTAAAAATTGCAATAATAAATTCTTTGTCTTGATGAAAATTAGAATTTCTGGTTTTCATATAGCTTTTATAAGCAGTACTAGAAATTATGGCTTTGTAAATAATGTCTATATACTCGCTGTCTAAATTCCAATCAATAGTTTTTTGTTCATCTAATTTTTCTAAAATCAATTCATTCTTACTAATTAATTGTAGAACCTCGTTGTTAATAAACTTGGTATTTGGGTTTTTATCTTCTTTGGTTGCAAGATGCTTTTGTTTTAGTTTTTCTGAATGGTTCAGTCCTTTTTTTTGAAGTTCAATAAAAATTGAAATCAATAACAAATAAAGGTTGTACATACTATAAATACTTTGCAATAAAAACTTCTGGTCTTTGCCAAAATCTTCACTTTCTCCACCTTTGCTTGCATAGAGAGATTGCATTACTTTTACACGTATATGTCTTCTGTTTAACATACTTTACCAAAGAACTTTTAAATTTAAGAATACAAAAGCTTTAAAACTTTGCCTGCAAAAATAGTGTTTTTTAATTATGCCTTTGTTTTAGTGGCAACTTTTTATAAGATATCTTATTGTTTTGTTAAATATTGAACAGTTTAGAACACTTACAGATTTACAATGGGCAATATTATATTTAATCATACTATCTTTGTGCTTGAATTTTGCAAATACTTTTTCAGCAAAGCAATACATGAAAGAATTACAACACCTCAATAAATATTTTTTAAAATATAAATTTAAGCTTCTAATAGGTGTAATTATTACTATTATTGCCAGAATATTTCTACTATTTACACCACGATTTGTCAAAGATATTTTTGCTGTTGTAGAAAAATATAAAAATGGGTTAGCATCAGGAGAGCGAACAATTCAATCTGAATTGGGCGAATTGATTCTTTATATCATAGGAGCAGCTATAATTGCTGGAATTTTTACATTTTTAATGCGGCAAACCATTATAAATGTGTCCAGATATATTGAATACGACTTAAAAAATGAAGTTTACCAACAGTATCAAAGACTATCACTCAACTTTTACAAAAGCAATAGGACTGGAGATTTAATGAATCGTATAAGCGAAGATGTAAGTCGTGTACGCATGTACGCTGGTCCAGCTATTATGTACACCATTAATACAGCCACTTTATTTATTATAGCGTTAATTTATATGTTCAATGAAGCTCCAAAACTAACATTATACACTATAATTCCTTTACCAATCTTATCGGTAATTATATATAAATTAAGCAAGGAAATCCACCACAGAAGTACAATTGTTCAACAGTACTTATCAAAACTATCTACATTTACTCAAGAATCCTTTAGTGGTATTTCAATCATTAAATCTTATGGATTAGAACCACAAACCTCAACAAATTTTGATGAGCTCTCTACAACAAGTAAAGAAAAGCAATTGAGTTTGGTACGAGTTCAGGCGTTCTTTTTTCCAGTGATGATTTTACTTATTGGTGTTAGTAATTTAATTGTCATCTATATTGGAGGATTGCAATATATAAATGGAGAAATTGCAAGTTTAGGAACCATTGCAGAGTTCATTATTTATGTGAATATGCTCACTTGGCCTGTAGCAACTGTTGGCTGGGTAACTTCAATTGTACAGCAGGCAGAAGCTTCACAAGAGAGAATTAATGAATTTTTAAAATTAAAACCTGAAATTCAGAATACTGTAGAAGAGAAAACCAATATTCTTGGTGAAATTGAATTTAAAAATGCATCCTTCACTTACGATGACACCAATATAGAGGCCTTAAAAAACATTAGTTTTAAGCTAGAACAAGGAGAAACATTGGCTATTATTGGTAAAACTGGTTCGGGAAAATCAACAATACTGGAACTTATTGGTCGCTTATATGATGTTAGTTCAGGAACAATTTTAATTGACGGGAGAGAGATTACACAAACAAATTTAGACAGCTTAAGAGAAAGTATTGGCTATGTGCCTCAAGATGCTTTTTTATTTTCTGATACTATTAAAAACAACATTAAATTTGGTAATGCTAATGCCACTGATGAAGAAGTCGTAGCAGCTGCAAAATATGCACAAGTCCATAAGAATATTGTAAAATTTGCAACCAAGTATGATACGGTTTTAGGCGAACGAGGAATAACCTTATCTGGTGGACAAAAGCAGCGTCTATCTATCGCAAGAGCCATAATAAAGAATCCTGAAATACTTCTACTGGACGATTGCCTTTCTGCTGTTGACACAGAAACAGAAGAAAAAATATTAAACAATCTAAACATCATTTCTAAAGGAAAAACCACCATCATTGTAAGTCACAGAATTTCTTCTGCGAAAAATGCAGATAAGATTATTGTATTGGACAACGGACAAATTGTTCAAGAAGGCTCGCATGAAAAGCTCATCAACGCTGATGGATACTACAAAAACCTCTACTTGAAACAATTAAGCACAAAAGAAATGCACTAATTTGTTGGCTGGTTTGTTTTTTTTTTAGATTTTTGATGATGTAAAGAAAATCTTATTAATATAAATACACTTAATGAATAACAATGATATGATGGAGAAAGAAGAAATTTTTTCAAAGGTTTTAAGGGCAGGAAGACGAACGTATTTTTTCGATGTAAGAGCAACTAAAGCGGAAGATTACTACCTTACAATTACTGAAAGTAAAAAGTTTACTAATGACGATGGCTCTTTTCACTACAAGAAACACAAAATTTATTTGTATAAGGAGGACTTTTCAGAATTCAAGGAAATCCTTGCTGAAATGACCGATTTTATAATTGAGGAAAAAGGAGATGAAGTGATTAGCGAACGTCATCAAAAAGACTTTAAAAAAGACTATACTCAAGATCAAGATGCGTCTGCACAAACTGAAGAAGAGGAAGCCGTTCATAAATCAGCTGAAAGTTTTACAGATGTAGATTTTGATGATATTTAAAACTGGCTCTTTTAAAAAACATGAAACCGTTACTTAAGTAACGGTTTTTTTATGCCTTCACGGCAAATAACGCCAAGCCTAAAACAAAAATTAAATATATAACAGCAAGTTGAAAACCAGCTACAGATGCTAATATGATTGTGATTGCTAAAATCCAAATTGGAACCAAAGTGATAGCTATTGCAAACCTAAAAGTGCTTACAAATTCTATTTCGGTAATTTTTGGTTCAATCAATAATTTCCAAATGGAATAAGGAACTATCAGGTTGATAATCAATAAAAACTTCAAGAAAGATTTTACAGTTGAAAGCTTTTTTGCTTTTTTATATTCGCACGGCTGGAAGTTATTCTTAATACATATATTAACTGACTTTGGATCAAGAAAATCGGCATTTAATTCTTTTAATCTACGCAATGTGTTTTCATAATCCTTACTTTCAATATGTGTAGTGAGCTGGCAAATTTCATTGTGTACATCGTATTTTAACTTTACAACAGATTGATTTCTATCTTTATTATGATATGCTTTTGCAGATAATATGTTTCCATAAAAAATTGAACAACTATCACCAAAAGTTTCAGCATGTTTAAAATTCAATCCTATAGGTACCAATTGTAAGTCTAACTCTGGATATTTCTCTAAAGTATCAAAAACAATACGTGTAAAACCTTTACTTAAAGGTCTTACAGTGCGTTTAAGATTATGACTGCCTTCAGGAAAAATAGCAACGGCTTCATTATTTTTTAATAAACCTGTACAGGTTTCAAAAATTGGGTTATTGTTAGACAAATTACTCCAGCCATCTCTTATGCGATACACTGGAAACATCTGCAAGCTCATTAAAAGCTTGCTTACAATAGGCTTGGTAAATACACTTGCTCGTGTTAAAAAATAACAAAACCTACCACAGGTGGTTGCTATAAGCAAAGCATCCAAAAGCGCATTTTGATGGT
>DATGBV010000161.1:0-7325 GCA_035312485.1 Flavobacteriaceae bacterium
TTATTTCACCAACAATAGCTCAAGAAACATTATCTGAATTATTAAACAAACATAACTCACATTCAATACCCTACATTTCGGTTCAGGAATTGGCAATGCCTAAAACTAATGCTGTAATTATTGATGCTCGTGAAGTTGAAGAATACAACGTTAGTCATATTAAAAATGCTATTTCAGTTGGATATGATTCATTCGATTTAAAAAAAGTAACCGATAATATTAAAGATAAAAATCAGCTTATAGTTGTTTACTGTTCATTAGGCATTCGTTCAGAAACGATTGCAGAACAGATAAAAAAATCTGGATATACCAACGTATATAATCTTTATGGAGGTATTTTTGAATGGAAAAATCTTGATTTTCCACTCTATAATGAAGTAGGAGAAACCAATAAGGTACATGGTTTTGCGAAAGAATGGAGTAAATGGTTAAAAAAAGGTGAATGCGTTTATGAATGAACATTTGCTCATCATATTTGTAAAAAATATAAAAGTTGGAAAAGTAAAAACAAGGCTGGCCAAAGCCATTGGTAATGATGCTGCATTTGAGGTTTATAAAATCCTTGTTGATAAAACAGAAATGGCGACTCAAAAATTACCTTTTAAAAAACACATTTATTTTTCAGATAATGTAATTGACTCTAAATGGGTTGATGATTATAAAACCGTTCAAAATGGAGCAGATTTAGGAGAGCGCATGAAAAATGCTTTTGAAGATGGATTTAAAAATGGTTATAAAAAGATTGTTCTCATTGGCTCTGATCTGCCAGATATAAATGAATCAATTATTAAAAATGCCTTTGAAGTTCTTAAATTTAAAGACACAGTTTTTGGGCCAGCCGAAGATGGAGGTTATTATTTAATTGGCATGAAACGATTATGTAATCAAATATTTGACACTAAACCTTGGAGTCAATCACATTTATTAAAAGTGACATTGCAAGAAATGAAATCAATGAATATTTCGTTTGGTTTAACACAAACACTTAATGATATTGATACATTTGAAGATTTAAAAACATCATCTATTTATAAGACATATTCTAATGATTAAATATATAAACGAAACCACAGAATTTCTTAAAAACAAAGGCTTTGAAGCGCCTGAAATAGGCATTATTTTAGGAACTGGTTTAGGTCAGCTTGTTCATGAAATAGAAATTTTAACCGAAATTAGCTACAATCATATTCCCTATTTTCCTACAGCTACAGTTGAGTTCCACAAAGGCAAACTAATCTATGGAATTCTAGAAGGAAAAAAAGTAATTGTCATGCAAGGTCGCTTTCATGTGTATGAAGGTTACACTATGCAAGATGTTACCTATCCTGTTCGTATTATGGAAAAATTGGGTATCAAAACGCTTCTGGTATCTAATGCTGCAGGCGCTATAAACCTTAACTTCAAAAAAGGTGAATTGATGATTATTGAAGATCACATTAACTTATTAGGTAATTCTCCTTTGGCATTCAAAGGTGTATCCCAACTTGGAGAACGTTTTGTTGATATGAGTCAGCCTTATGATGTTGAGATAAATAATAAGTTCATTTCAATCGCAAAGCAAAATAATATAATGCTTCACAAAGGTGTTTATGCAAGTGTTGTTGGTCCACAGTTAGAAACCAAAGCAGAGTACAGAATGCTAAAGATTCTTGGTGCAGATGCAGTAGGTATGAGTACTATTCCTGAAGTTATTGTTGCCAATCATTTAAAATTAAAAGTAGCTGCAATTTCAGTTCTTACAGATGAGTGCGACCCAGACAATTTAAAACCAGTAAGTGTTCAGGAAATTATTGAAATGGCCAACAAGGCAGAACCCAATATGATAAAACTATTTAAAGAGTTGATTAGGACTTTATAATCATGGAAAAATATATAGACATCATTATAAATTCTTACTATGGATATTTAGAATACCTCAAAGATTTATTGATATTCAAATACCATTGGGATAATTATTTTTATGGATTAATTATTCTGTCTTTAGTTGTTTGGTTTTTAGAAATTAAATTCCCTTGGCGAAAAGATCAGCCTATTTTCAGAAAAGATTTTTGGCTAGATACATTTTACATGTTCTTCAATTTCTTCCTGCTCAATCTTATTGTAATGATTGCGCTATCTAATACTGCCGAAGCTATTTTTAATGACTTTTTGGGTATTTTCGGTTTAAGTATTTCTAGTTTTCAATTGTTTGATGTGGACAATTTACCTAAATGGGTAGGTTTATTAATATTCTTTTTAGTTTCAGATTTTGTGCAGTGGAATACACACAGATTATTACACAGAGTTCCCTTTTTATGGAATTTTCACAAGGTACATCATTCAGTAAAAGAAATGGGGTTTGCAGCACAATTTCGATACCATTGGATGGAGCCAGTAGTCTATAAATCCATACAATACATTCCACTGGCAATTATTGGTAATTACAATGCACAAGACGTAGCCATTGTTTACTTTTTTGCAATTTTAATCGGTCACCTTAATCATTCTAATTTGGGTTGGGATTATGGTATTTTTAAATACGTGCTTAATAATCCGAAAATGCACATTTGGCACCATTCTAAAAAACTTCCTGAAAGGTTTGGCGTGAATTTTGGACTTACCTTAAGCATTTGGGATTATCTTTTTAAAACCAACTACATTCCTAAAAACGGAAGAGATATAGAATTGGGTTTTGAAAATGACGAAAATTTTCCAACAGATTTTGTTCATCAGGAATTGTATCCACTATCAAAAAAGAAATAATGAAGTATTTGGTTGTCTTTTTTTTAATGTGCGTTAGTATAAATGCGCAACATGTTGACCATTCTAAATGGACCTCATTCTTACAGCAATATGTTTCAGAAGATGGCAAAGTGAATTACAAGGCAATTTCAGAAAATACATCAGACTTAAATGTATATTTAAATGAATTCATTAAAATTCACCCCAAAGATACATGGACTGAAAATGAAATTTTAGCCTATTGGATAAACGCATACAATACATTTACCATAAAATTGATAGTTGACAATTACCCTGTAAAAAGCATCAACGCTATTGAACAACCCTGGGACAAAAAATTTATTCCATTTAATGGAAAACTGATGACTTTAAATGAAATAGAACACGAAATCCTTCGTAAAATGAATGAACCACGAATTCATTTTGCTATTAATTGTGCTTCTGTATCTTGCCCAAAATTATTGAATGAAGCCTTTATTCCTGAAAAGTTAGACGAGCAATTAGATAGGGCTGCTACAGCGTTTATCAATTCTAAAAAAAATCAAATAACTCCTGGAAATATTAAAATCTCTAAAATTTTCAAGTGGTTTTCAGAAGATTTTGAAACTGATGGTTCTGTTATCGATTTTATTAATCAATATGCCAAAACCAAAGTAAACAAAAACGAAAAGATTGGTTATTTAGATTATAATTGGAATTTGAATGAATGAAATTTCTATCATAATTCCTATTTTGAATGAGGAAAAGACTATTGGTAAATTGCTTCAATATCTTATCAAAAACTCTTCAAAAGAAAACATCGCCGAAATTATTGTAGTAGATGGAGGCAGCACTGATGGTTCTCAAGAAATTATTAAAAAGGTCACTTCGAGTAATTCTGAATATAGTGAAGAATTGTATAGAGAAGTCGACCAAGGTCTCGATACATTTTCACAATGTGAAAACACTCGACCTGACATTCAGCTTCTTAATGCTGAAAAAGGCAGAGCAAAACAAATGAATCTTGGAGCAAAGCATTCAAAAGGCAACATCCTCTACTTCTTGCACGCTGATTCTTTTCCTCCAAAACATTTTGACAAACACATTATTAATGAAATTGAAAAAAACAATCTAGCAGGTTGTTTCAGGATGCAATTTGATAACAAACATTGGTGGTTGCGATTAGCAAGTTGGCTAACACAATTTAGATGGAGAGCTTGTCGTGGTGGTGACCAAAGCCTTTTTATGACCAAAAAGTTATTTGATACTATCGGCGGTTATAACGAAACCTATATGATTTATGAAGACAATATCCTTATTAACGAACTATACAAACGTGACAGTTTTGTAGTGATTAATAAAAAACTAAAAACTTCAGCGCGTCGCTATGAAAAAAATGGCGTATGGCGATTACAATTTCATTTCTGGACAATCTATGTAAAGAAATGGTTTGGTGCTTCAGCTGAAGAATTATACAGTTACTATAAAAAACACATGATGTCTTAAGTAAATTTTAACTTTGTAGTAGAAAGGATATACAACTTTCTCGACCAATACTAAAAATTAAACCAAATGGAACAAAATATAAACCAAGTTCAGAAGAAAGAACCCAATGTTTTTAAATGGGCATTAAAATTTGCCACAACTGCTGGTATTGCTGGTATTTTATGTTGTGTAGCTCCAGCAGTGTTGTTTATGTTTGGCCTTATGGGAGGCATTTACGCTATCTCGTTTGCAGATTTCTTCTATGCTGAAGATGGTTCGGTTGGATTAGGTTCATGGATTTTACGTGGTTTAGCTGTTGTTATTGGTGTTTATGGTATTTACTTATACCGAAAAAAGCAAAACCAATGTTCTATAGACCCAAAACGAAAACGTAAAAACATCATTCTGGTCACCATTATAACTGTTGTTTTAGGCGTTGGTATCTTTTTAACACTTGAAAAGTGGTCGTCTTGGTATTTTGATAAGCATATAGTTCCTGCACAACAGGAAGAATATCGTCAAATGGATTTAGAAAAAAATACAAACCAATAGCATCTTAAACTATTGTATTTTTGCACTGAAATCTCAACCTGATGCCTACAATAAATGTTATTATTCCTGCTTTCAATGAAGCCAATTCAATTGTACAAGTAATTAATGATATTCCTGATAGGGTTAGTGAGATTATTGTAGTCAGTAACAATTCAACAGATGCTACCGAAGAAAATGCAAAACAAGCAGAAGCAACGGTTTTATCTGAAACACAAAGAGGGTATGGTTTTGCCTGTTTAAAAGGCATGGATTATATTTCTAAAAAGAGTACAAAACCAGACATTATTGTCTTTCTTGACGGTGACTATAGCGATTATCCAGAGGAATTAGATAAACTGATAAAACCCATTATAGAAGATGATATTGATTTGGTGATTGGTGCAAGACATAAATCATTACGTGAAGACCATTCTATGACACCACAGCAAGTTTTTGGAAACTGGCTGGCAACACGATTAATGACTCTTTTTTTTGGTTCGAAGTTTACTGATTTAGGGCCTTTTAGAGCTATTACATACGAAAAATTACTAGTGCTTAACATGCAGGACAAAACCTATGGCTGGACTGTTGAAATGCAACTAAAAGCCTTACGACAAAACTTAAAATATATAGAAGTTCCTGTGCGTTATAGAAAACGTATAGGCGTTTCAAAAGTATCAGGAACAGTAAAAGGCACACTTATGGCTGGTTACAAAATATTAGGTTGGATTTTTAAATACAGTTTCAAATCATGATTATTGAAACATTCATTGTCATCATTTACGGTTTGGCATTACTGCTCATCTTTCTGTATGCCTTGGCGCAAATGAATTTGCTATTCAATTATATAAAGGCAAAAAAAACTAAAGACACTTCTGAAAAATTTGATTTTTCAAATCATGATGAAATCCCTTTGGTCACCATTCAGCTTCCTGTATATAACGAGATGTATGTGATGCAGCGTTTATTGGATAATATTTCAAAAATTGAATACCCAAAAAACAAACTCGAAATTCAGGTGCTGGACGACTCCACAGATGAATCTTTAAAAACCACAGCCAAGCATATCAAGCAATTACAGCAAACAGGATTGGACATCAAGCACATCACCAGAACCAACCGAAAAGGCTTTAAAGCTGGTGCTCTTAAAGAAGGCCTTAAAACTGCCAAAGGCGAATTTATTGCCATTTTTGATGCAGACTTTCTGCCAAAAAAAGATTGGTTACTGCAAACCATTCCATACTTTAAAAACATGAAACTTGGTGTTGTACAAACGCGATGGACACATCTGAATAGAGACTATTCCCTTCTCACCAAAGTACAGGCCTTTGCTCTGGATGCACATTTTACATTAGAGCAAGTTGGCAGAAACCTGCAAGGGCATTTCATCAATTTTAATGGTACTGCTGGTGTGTGGCGAAAAGAATGTATTCTGGATGCTGGCAACTGGCAAGCTGATACACTCACCGAAGATCTGGATTTAAGTTACAGAGCACAATTAAAACATTGGGACTTTAAATACTTGGAACATGTAGAAACACCTGCCGAATTGCCTGTGGTAATGAGTGCTGCACGTTCGCAACAATTTAGATGGAATAAAGGTGCTGCCGAAAATTTCAGGAAATCGTTTTTTAAGGTGTTAAAATCTAATAACGTAACACTTAAAACCAAAATACATGCCTTTTTTCATTTACTGAACAGTACCATGTTTTTAAATATGCTTATTCTGGCGGTATTGAGTGTGCCAATGCTATTCATTAAACAGCATGAAGTCTATAATCTCTATATGCTGGGATTGGGCTTTTTTGTGTTAAGCTCTGTACTATTCTTTGTGTTTTATTGGCACATGTACAAAACCATTTATGGCAAAGGCGTAAAGAATTTTATAAAGTATATAGGCATGTTCTTTACCTTCTTTACTATTATCATGGGGTTTTCTTTACATAACAGTTTGGCTGTTTTAGAAGGCCATTTAGGTAAACGAAGTGACTTTATACGTACTCCAAAGTTTAATATCAATGCTATTACTGATACTTGGAAAGACAATAAATATCTAAACACCAAACTATCTGCAAGCACTATTATTGAAGGGCTTTTAGCACTCTATTTTGGATTTGGATTATACAGTGCTTTTAGCATAACTCCACAAGGCGATTTTGGTTTTTTTGCCTTACACCTTATGGCGTTTTTAGGGTTTGGCTATGTGTTTTTGAGTTCGTTAAATTTTAGGATTGGGAATTGAATATTCGTCTATTTTTTTAACAAAAGCAATTAAGTACTTTTACTTAATGAAAAGATTAGCCTTTATAAAACAAAACAGAATTCCAATTCTATTAGCTTTTACGAGTGTTCTGTTTTACTTTTCTTTTGCCTATGATTTAGAAAGAACTGACAGTATAAAGCTGTTAACGCTCTATGCCACTTTGTTCTTTTTGTTTTATAAGTTGGTGCGACTACTAAAACACAACCTTACATTGTTAACATGGTTAGCCATTGGGCTTCGGGCTATTTTTATTCTGGCCATACCAAACCTATCACAGGATTTTTATCGATTTATTTGGGATGGCAGACTTATTTTGGAAGGTATAAATCCTTATCTCTATACACCT
>DATGBV010000162.1:0-2081 GCA_035312485.1 Flavobacteriaceae bacterium
CTTCAAAGTTTGAAGAAAACAGTATTTTTTCTCCCGAAGGATGAAAAAATGGGCTCCAATTAGCATTTCCTAGCCTTGTGAGTTGCCTCAAATCTGATCCGTCTGCATTACAAATATAGAGCTCCATTTCTGTTGGTTGTACCAATCCTTGAGCTAATAGGTTTTTATATTCTTTAATTTCTTCATCCGTTTTTGGTCGCGACGATCTAAAAATAATTTTTGTTCCATCTGGAGAAAAGAAAGCACCACCATCATAGCCCAATTCAAAAGTAATTTGCTTTACGGCACTTCCGTCAAGATTCATAGTATAAAGCTCTAAATCACCACTTCTTGTTGAAGTAAACACTATTTTATCGCCTTTTGGCGAAACGGTTGCTTCAGCATCATAGCCGATGTCATCTGTTAATTGTGCAACAATGTTTCCATTGAGATCTGCAACAAAAATATCATATGAGTCATAAATTGGCCATACATACTTACCATTCATCCTTATTGGTGTTTCTGGACAATTCTCATCCTTAAGATGTGTTGATGCATATATAATATGCTTGTTATCAGGCAAAAAGTAAGCACAAGTAGTCCTTCCTTTTCCAGTACTTATCATTGGCGGAGCAATACTGTCAAATGTATCAGTTGCATTCATCAAGAACATTTGGTCACAACCCACATTCCATTTTTTGTTATTAGACTGAAAAACCAATTGCTTATCATCAAAACTCCAATAAGCTTCGGCATTATCGCCTCCAAAAGTTATTTGACGTAATGATTTGAAATGAGTTTCTTCAGGGTAAATTAAAGAATCGTTTGTTTTATAAGTTTCTAAATCTATTTCAGCTTCAGAAGGTTTAACTTCATTTTTACAATACAGAAACGTAAGAGAGATTAATAACAAAAAGAAATACCTCATAAACAATAATAATATTAAATTTGCGCTAAAATAAGATTAAAATATGAAGAAAATATTGCTATTGGTTCTTTTTATATCGTTTGTTGGGTGTAAAAAAGAGTATAGCCCAGAGAATAAGATAAGAGATGATGTGGCTTTTTTGGCTAGTGACCATTTAGAAGGTCGCCAAACTGGAACAGAAGGAGAAAAAGCAGCAGCAGAATATATTGCTAATAGATTTATAGAGCTGGAATTACTTGCAAAAGGGACTAATAACTATTTTCAAGAGTTTTCTTTTAAACCAAAAACCAATCCCCATCAAAAAGCTACCTATTCTAAAGAAGGAGACGGTACCATTGTCGGAACCAATGTTATAGCCTTTCTTGATAATAAAGCAGAAAACACAATAGTTATAGGCGCTCATTATGATCATTTGGGCTATGGGGCTGAAGGTTCGCTGTATCGAGGAGAAGATAAAGCCATTCATAACGGAGCAGACGATAATGCATGTGGCGTTGCCATGATTTTAAATTTAGCGAGTAAGTTAAAAACATCAGATTTCAATAATAATTATTTATTCATTGCATTTTCAGGTGAAGAAATGGGACTTATAGGATCTAATTACTTCACAAAAAATTCAACAATAGACATAAATAGGATAAATTATATGCTTAATATGGATATGGTTGGCAGACTAAAAGAAGATAATTCATTAGCTGTTTATGGTGTTGGAACATCTCCTATTTTTAAACAAGTAGTTTCAGCAAGTAACAAGAACTTTAAGATTATTGAAAATGAATCAGGAGTTGGCCCAAGTGACCATACATCATTTTACAATAGTGATATTCCTGTTCTCCATTTTTTCACGGGACAGCATGAGGATTATCATAAACCATCTGATGATTCTGAAAAACTTAATTATCAAGGAATGGAATTTATCTCTAATTACATCTATGAAATAATATCGGATCTAGATGATAATGGAAAACTCGTGTTCAGAAAGACTAAAAATGAAAGTGAGGACACTCCACGGTTTAAGGTTGGTTTAGGTGTCGTGCCAGACTATTTATTTGATGGAAAAGGAATGCGCATAGATGGTATAAGCGAAGATAAACCAGCACAAAGAGCAGGATTGCAAAAAGGTGATATTGTAGTAAAACTGGGTGATAGCACCATTACAGATTTGATGAGTTAT
>DATGBV010000163.1:0-5696 GCA_035312485.1 Flavobacteriaceae bacterium
ATAACTCATCAAATCTGTAATGGTGCTATCACCCAGTTTTACTACAATATCACCTTTTTGCAATCCTGCTCTTTGTGCTGGTTTATCTTCGCTTATACCATCTATGCGCATTCCTTTTCCATCAAATAAATAGTCTGGCACAACACCTAAACCGACTTTAAATCGTGGCGTGTTCTCGCTTTCATTTTTCGTTTTTCTAAAAGCAAGTTTTCCATTATCATCTAAATCTGATATAATTTCATAGATATAATCAGAAATTAGTTCCATACCTGCATAATTCAATTTTTCATAGTCATCTGACGGTTTGTGGTAATCTTCATGCTGTCCTGTGAAAAAATGGAGGACAGGAATATCATTGTTATAAAACGATGTGTGGTCGCTTGGGCCAACACCTGATTCATTTTCAATAATCTTAAAATTCTTATTACTTGCTGAAACGACCTGTTTTAAAATAGGAGATGTTCCAACACCATAAACAGCCAATGTGCTGTCTTGTTTTAACCTGCCAACCATGTCCATATTTAGCATATAATTTACTTTATTAAGGTCTATTGTTGAATTTTTTGTAAAGTAATTAGAGCCAATAAGTCCCATTTCTTCACCTGAAAAGGCAATGAATAAATAATTATTATTGAAATCTGATGTTTTTAACTTACTAGCTAAATTTAACATAAGGGCAACTCCACTTGCATTATCGTCTGCTCCATTATGAATGGCTTTACCTTCTCCTCGATACAACGACCCTTCTGCTCCATAGCCCAAATGATCATAATGCGCTCCTATAATTATTGTGTTTTCTGCTTTATTATCAAGAAAGGCTATAACGTTGGTTCCTGTAATGGTGCTATCCCCTTCTATTGAATACGTAACTTTTTGATGAGGGTTGGTTTTTGGTTTAAAAGAAAACTCCTGAAAATAGTCATCTGTTCCTTTTGCCAGTAAACCAAGGTCTATAAATCTATTGGCAATATATTCTGCTGCTGCTTTTTCTCCTTCTGTCCCAGTTTGACGACCTTCTAATTGGTCATTGGCTAAAAATGCGACATCTTCTCTTATCTTATTCTCTGGACTATACTCTTTTTTACACCCAAACAACGATATAAAAAGAACCAATAGCGATATTTTCTTCATGTTTTAAACCTTATTTTAGCGCAAATTTAATATTATTCTTGTTTATGAAGTGTTTCTTTTTGTTATTAATCTTCCTTACGTTTCTATCCTGTAAAAATGATGTTAAACCTTCTAAAGCCGAAACTGAAAACAAAAATGATATAGAGTCCAATAAAACTAACGATTCTTTAATTTATCCTGAAGAAACTCACTTTAAATCATTACGTCAAATAACTTTTGGAGGTGATAATGCTGAGGCCTATTGGAGTTTTGATGATAAGCGATTGGTTTTTCAGTCTAATAACAAAAAATGGAATGTTGGTTGCGATCAAATGTTTTTAATGAACGCAACTGATACATTTGACAGTATTGTGCCGCCAATGATAAGTACTGGAAAAGGAAGAACCACTTGCGCTTACTTTTTACCAGACAATAAACATATTATTTATGCATCAACGCATCTTAAGAATGAGAATTGTCCAGAAACTCCTTTAAGGGTTAAGGGCAAATATGTTTGGCCTATTTATGATTCGTATGATATTTTTGTGGCCGATCTCGATGGAAACATAACAGCTCAATTAACCGATGAAGTTGGATATGATGCTGAAGCAACGGTTTCGCCTAAAGGTGATAAGATTGTGTTTACATCTACTAGAAGTGGCGATTTAGAACTTTACACCATGGATCTTGATGGAAGCGATGTGAAACAAATAACTTTCGAATTGGGCTATGATGGTGGCGCTTTCTTTTCTCCTGATGGGGCTAAAATTATTTTCAGGTCGTCACGTCCAAAAACCGATGAAGAAATTAAAGAATATAAAGATTTATTGTCTAAAGGTTTGGTTCAGCCAACAGAAATGGAACTCTACATTTGTAACGCAGACGGAAGTGATTTGCGACAAATTACAAGATTAGGAAATGCCAATTGGAGCCCCTTTTTCCATCCATCTGGAGACAAAATACTTTTTTCCTCAAACTTTGAAGCTGAAAGAGGGTTTCCGTTTAACTTATATATGATCGACATTGATGGGAGAAATCTAACCAGAATAACACATGGTGAAACTTTTGATGCATTCCCTGTTTTTTCAAATGATGGTAAGAAACTTATTTTCTCATCTAACCGAAATAATGGAGGTGGTCACGATACGAATTTATTTATTGCAGAGTGGCAAGACTAATCTCGTTCTTTTAATCTGTCTCGTTCCATAAGGTCAATTTCTTTCTTATTACTGTCTAACCTAAAGTTCCCAAACTTATAATTAAAGCCAATAGTAAACATTCTGTTTTCTGTGTACCAATCGGAATAAATATCTTGATTTAAATATCTGGTTGTTTGGTTAAAGTTTAGCGTGTCAAAAATATCTGTGAATCCAATCCTTAATGAAGCTCTTTTGTTCCAAAATGTCTTTCTTAAATTAATATCTAAACTCGATCTGGAGCTTACATCAATTGGGCCTTCTGCTACTGGAGAAATAAACAGAAAAGTCAAATCTGCTGTAAGGCTTTTGTCTTTCAAAAAACTAAAATAGTTTATAATTTGAGCGTAGAAAGACCATTTGTCATTGTTGAGTAAATTATTTGGATTTTCTTGAGAATAAAATTTATTGTCATAATAAAAAACCGATGTTAAAGCGTATAGGTTCCAATTTGTGAGTAATTCTGTATACGTCATAAAATCCAAGCCGTAAGTAATGGCGTGATCTAAATTGGTGTAGGCGTATTGCAATTGATTGTTTTGATTGTCTTGAATTGTTAGCTCTATTGTAGGATTTCTTTCATAACGATAATATGCTTCAAAAGTAAAGTCTTGTTTAAAAGTGTACCCTAAAGTAAGTACATCGTCAATTTGTGGCTTTAATTCTGGGTCGCCAACTATATAATTATTGTCGTTTAAATAGTATCTAAAAGGATTCAATTCGCGATATCTAGGTCTCTGGATTCTTTTGTTGTAATTAAAATATATTTCACTTTCTTCAGACAATGTTTTTAGGATATGAAGCGAAGGAAAAATCTTAAAGTAATCATTATCATTAATCGTGTTTGTAGACAAAGAGTTGCTTTTTATATCGGTGTATTCGCTTCTTAGTCCTAATTTAAAATTCCAATTTTCATTATTAGAAGCATAACTTAAATAAGAGGCATAAATAGATTCATCATATAAAAAATTATCCGAATTCTGTGTATCAAAAACTGGTTGGTTGTTTTGAAAATTATACTGCTCAAGAATATTTTTTGAATCGATGTTTGTGAATTTTGCTCCAGCTTCAAAAAGCCCCTTTTCTTTAATAGGAAATTCATAATCTATTTGACCTGTGTAAAGTTTTATTTCTTGGCTGGAAAGTGTTTGAAACATGTTGTTTCTAATTAATGTATTGTCTGGCCAAAAGTAGTCTGTGTCAACATTCTGATTGCTAGTAAAATCAAAATTAGTGTGATGCGCGCTTATTGAAATGTTTTCTCCTTCTTTTTTAAATTCATGCGAATAATCTAATGTAAATGCCAAGTTCTTTTTTTCGCTTATCAAATTGTTTTCTGTAACAAATATTGAGTCCAATTGATTGGTTGCGCTGTAAACTTCTGTAACAGAGTGAGCTTTTTGTTTGGTGTTTTTTTCTGGTGAAAGTAAAATATTGCTAGTAAATGTGATAGTGTTGTTTTTATTTAACTGATATTCCAAACTAGCATTAATGCTTTGGTCTGACGTTTTTCGGTCTCTATTAAAATCTGTTTCCCAACTGTTCGATTTTTGATTGTTATCAAAGAAATTTATCGATTCGTTTATTTGTCTAAAGTCTTTTCTTGGGCTCACGCTATAGTTTATATAAGCGTTAAGGTTCTTTGTTTTGAAGAAATGGCTGGTTCCAATTGAAAACTTTGGGAATTTTTTGCCTTGTTTATAATTACCGAAAATACTTCCGTTATATCCTGAAATGACATTTTTACTGGTGATAATGTTTAAAACCACTCCGCCTTCAGCTTCGTATTTTGCCGGTGGATTTGTAATAACTTCTATCGATTTAATGTTGGTTGCAGATGTCCCTTCTAAAAGTTGCTGAATCTCTTCAGTTGATAAATGAACTTTTCTGTCGTTTATATATACCGTTGGGGTCGAATTCTTTACAGTAATTTTCTGATCACTGACTAAAACTCCAGGCGTGTGCTTCAGAACATCCAATACATTATTTTCTGAAAGTGTAGAATTCTCTACATTAAAAACCAACCTATCCACCAAACGTTTAACAGTTGGTTTTTTTGCAATAATTGTTACGCCATCAAGCTCTTCTGTTTTTTCTTTTAGAATAATGGTTTTTAGATCTAAATCTTTATTTAATACAATAGTGTCGCGGTAAGTGTTGAAGCCCATAAAGCTTACTTGTAGAACATAAGAGCCTGCGTTAAGTTCTTCAACTAAAAAAAAACCTGTTTCATTGGTTGTAGCACCATAAATAAATTCTGAATCAGTGGTATCAGTAACAACCACGTTAGTAAATGGGATTGGCTGGTTTTCTTCGTCTTTAACGTAACCTGAAACAGAAAAATTTTGCGCTATTAGTGTCATTGGTAATAGCGTACAAGAAATTATTAAAACAATTTTTTTAATAAAATTCAAATTCAATCTTTTGATGTCGCAATATAGTATTTCTTTTGTACTTTAATCTACGGAAAAGCCGTAATGGAGGTGTTGCGTTTTGTTTAAAATAAAGCTAATAAAGCTTAATAAATCAACTATATTTGCAAAATCTTTTATTTAAGATTCAGTCTTTATGAAGAACATTAGAAATTTTTGCATTATTGCCCATATTGATCATGGTAAAAGCACTCTAGCAGATCGCCTTTTAGAATTTACGGGTTCTATAACAGATCGGGAAAAGCAGGATCAGTTGTTGGACAATATGGATTTAGAGCGTGAACGCGGTATAACAATAAAATCGCACGCCATTCAAATGGATTATTCCTATAAAGGCGAACAGTATGTTTTAAACCTTATTGACACGCCTGGCCATGTGGATTTTTCGTATGAAGTTTCTCGCTCTATTGCAGCATGCGAAGGTGCTCTGTTGATAGTTGATGCGGCTCAAAGCATACAGGCACAAACTATTTCTAATCTTTATTTGGCTTTAGAAAATGATTTAGAAATTATTCCTGTTCTTAATAAAGTAGATTTGCCGAGTGCAAATCCTGAAGAGGTAACAGATGATATTGTAGATCTTTTAGGTTGTGACCATTCTGAAATTATTCCTGCCAGTGCCAAAACAGGAATTGGTATTGAAGAAATCCTTACCGCAATTATTGAGCGCATTCCTGCTCCAAAAGGTGATGTTTCAGAACCTTTACAGGCATTGGTTTTTGATTCAGTTTATAACCCTTTTCGAGGTGTAGAAACTTATTTCAGGGTTATAAATGGTGTTATAAAAAAGAATCAATTGGTGAAATTTATAGCAACAGGAAAAACCTATAATGCTGATGAAGTTGGAACACTTCGATTAAAACAATTTCCTAGAAGCGAAATTAAAGCTGGTGATGTTGGCTATTTAATAACAGGAATAAAAGAAGCGAAAGAGGTCAAGGTTGGTGACACCATAACG